>SKXH01000130.1 GCA_007128495.1 Bacteroidota bacterium | reverse complement strand
TCGGCGGCGCGACGACCTCTAAAGTTCATGCAGCGGTAAAGATTGCACCTCAGTATTCGGGTTCGACAATTCACGTGCTCGATGCTTCGCAGAGCGTGCCGGTTGTCGGTAATCTGTTGAGTAAAAAGGTCCGTGATGACTACATCGAGAAAATGAAAAAGGAATATGACAAAGTCCGCGACGATCACGGCAAGCGTAAACAAAAGAAAAATTATGTTGACATTAAAGCGGCGCGGAATAATAAACTCCAGCTTAACTGGGAGAATGGAGTTGTCAAAAAACCGAACAAGCTCGGCGTAACGGTGCTTCGCGATTACGATCTTGAAACAATAGGAAAATACATCGACTGGACCCCGTTTTTCAGGACGTGGGAGATGAGCGGAAAGTATCCAGATATCCTCGACAATCCTGAAGTCGGTAAAGAGGCACGGAAATTATTCGAAGACGCACAGAATATGCTCAAAAAAATAATCGATGAGAAATCGCTCCAGGCAAACGGAGTCTTCGGGTTATTTCCCGCTAATTCGGTCGATAATGACGATATCGAAATCTATAAAGATGACGAACGGAAGCGCGTGTTGACTACTCTCCATACGCTACGTCAACAGACCGAAAAAACGAATAACCAGCCGAATGTGGCGCTGGCAGATTTTATTGCCCCGAAGGAATCCGGTATGAAGGATTATATCGGTGCATTTGCAGTTACAACCGGTATCGGTTCCGATGAACTGGTCGAGAAGTATGAACGGGATAACGATGATTACAACAGTATCATGGTTAAAGCAATCGCCGACCGGCTGGCAGAAGCATTTGCAGAGCATCTGCATGAGCGCGTCAGAAAAGAATTCTGGGGATACAGTGAGGATGAAAACCTGAGCAATGAAGAACTGATCAAAGAGAAATACACCGGTATACGTCCTGCAGCGGGATATCCCGCACAACCCGACCACACGGAAAAACCGATCATCTTTAAGCTGCTCGATGTTGAAAAAAATGCCGGTATAACATTGACTGAAAGTTTCGCGATGAATCCGCCCGCATCGGTGAGCGGATTATATCTTGCGCATCCGGAATCGAAATATTTCAATGTCGGTAAGATCAGCAAGGACCAGGTACTCGATTATCATAAGCGAAAAGGGATGAGTATCGGCGAGACCGAACGCTGGCTGCGGCCTATACTGAATTACGACGAAGGGGATTGACCACGGGATGAATGAAGAGAAGTTTCGTGAAGGAGTTCGGCTCTTTAACGAGCGAAAATTTTTTGAATGCCACGATCTCTTCGAAGAAATCTGGATGAATGAAGACGGTTCGGAGGGCGAATTTTTCCGCGGTTTAATTCATCTTGCCGTGGGATGTTATCATATGAATAACAATAATTACCGGGGCGCAAAAAGCCAGCTTATTAAAGGAACCCAAAAACTCGAACCATATAAACCGGAATATCTCGGTGTGGGGCTATCGCCGTTGCTTGAGTCGTTCCGGGATATCATCCTCGACGTAGAGCGGGTAATACAAGGACAGTTGAGGCACAATCAGATTCGCGAAATACCGGTTATCCAAAGTAATAATTTTTCTTAATGAAAATAGGGCCGTACACACTTCATCCAATCGAAGCCGGTACATTCGGTCTTGACGGCGGTGCGATGTTCGGTATAGTTCCCAAGCCGCTATGGTCAAAAACAAACCCTCCCGACGAACAAAACCGGATAGAGCTTGCAATGCGATGTCTCTTATTAAAAAGCGACGATCGAATTGTCTTAATCGATAACGGTGGGGGAAACAAATACACCGATAAGCAAAAGAATATTTATAAATTTGAAGATTCTCTGCGGTCGCTTTTCCAATCGCTCGGCAGTGCAGGAGTAGACCGCACGGATGTTACCGATATGATCCTGACTCACTTGCACTTCGATCATGCGGGCGGCACAACAATGTATGAAAACGGTCGACTCGTTCCGACCTTTCCCAATGCACGCTACTATGTTCAGAAAGCTCACTGGGAACATGCTCATAATCCTACCGACCGCGACCGGGGCAGTTTTTTAAAACAGGATTTTGAATTGCTCAGCGAAATCAATAGTTTTGAGCTGATCGATGGACCCGGGGAAATTCTGCCCGGCATCGATGTTGTCGTCACAAATGGACACACAACAGCCCAGCAATTGCCGGTAATCAGCGACAGCGAGAACACTGTATTTTATTGCTGTGACCTCGTACCGACCGCATCGCACATTCCGTATCCCTATATTATGGGATACGATATTCGTCCGCTTGAAACTCTCAAAGATAAAAAATTGTATTTACCTAAAGCGTATGATGAAGGGTGGATACTTTTTTTTGAACATGATCCGGCCATTGTAGCCGCAAAACTTGGTAAAACCGATAAAGGATTCATACTCGGTGAATCGTTTTCTATATAATTGCATCTAATATAAATAATCTTTGAGTACTCTAACTGAAAATATTAAAGCCGAAGCGAAGAAGCTGGGTTTTGATCTGGTGGGAATAACACCGGCCGAACGTTTGCAGGAAGAGGCAGAGCGTCTGGCGGAATGGTTGGCACGGGACTATCACGCAACAATGTACTGGATGGAGCGGAACCGCGAACGGCGGATCGATCCGCGTAACATTGTCGAAGGTGCACAGTCCGTTATATCCGTAGCGATGAATTATTATACGCCGCATGAGATCGTTGATCATCCCGAGCGGGGGAAAATTTCACGGTATGGATGGGGCGACGATTATCACGATATTCTCGGTAAACGGTTAAAGCTGTTATGGGAATATATCAAAGAAATTGAACCGGATGCCGAAGGCAGATATTATGTCGATACAGGCCCGGTGATGGATAAAGTATGGGCGGCGCGTGCAGGAATTGGTTGGATCGGCAAACACACGAACCTCATCTCACGTGAGTTTGGATCGTGGTTGTTTCTCGGCGAGGTCATAACGACACTGAAACTTGAATACGATATTCCCACGCTGGATTATTGCGGAACGTGCAGGCGGTGTATCGATGCGTGCCCGACCGATGCAATTGTCGATGAGTATATCTTGGACTCTAACAAGTGTCTTTCGTATCTTACAATCGAGCACAGGGATGAGTATCCGGATGTGATAAAACCGGATGCAGATCAATGGATATTCGGCTGCGATGTTTGTCAGGATGTATGTCCGTGGAATATTAAATTTGCACAGCCGTCGGCAGTGGAGGGATTCCAGCCGCGGCCTGAAAATCTGAATCCTTTATTGATAGACATCATTGATATGGCACAGGAGGATTTCAGCAGACAGTTTCGGAAAAGTCCGGTTAAACGAACAAAATTGAAAGGACTACAAAGAAATGCCCGGGCAGTAATCGAAGGGCGTACCAAAAATTCGTAATGTAAAAAGGAGTGAATAATGTCAAACAAAACACATTCAAGAGTAGTGATTATCGGTTCCGGTCCTGCCGGCTTTACCGCTGCGGTTTATGCAGCTCGTGCAAATTTAAATCCGATATTGTTTGAAGGATCCCAGCCGGGCGGTCAGTTAACGATCACGACCGATGTGGAAAATTATCCCGGCTTTCCCGATGGAATACTCGGCCCGGAAATGATGGATAAGTTCAGAAAGCAGGCACAGCGTTTCGGTACGGAATGTATTTTCAAGGAGGTCGATAAGGTTGATTTTTCGGAAAGACCGTTCAAACTTGAGGTTGAGGATACCACCTATACTGCAGATTCGGTTATTATTGCAACGGGCGCTACCGCCCGTTTACTCGACTTACCGAACCGCGATAAGTACATGGGATATGGCATTTCTGCCTGTGCAACCTGCGACGGTTTCTTTTTTAAAGAGCAGGAGGTCGCAGTTGTCGGTGGCGGTGACAGCGCGATGGAAGAAGCAACGTTCCTCACAAAGTTTGCCAAAAAGGTAACGGTCATACACCGTCGTGATGAACTCCGTGCATCCAAGATAATGCAGGAGCGGGCCTTTAAAAATTCAAAGATCGAGTTTATGTGGGATTCAACCGTCGTGGATGTTGACGGTGAACAGAAGAACGGACATCCCGCTCTGACAAAGGTAAAAATTAAAAATATTAAAACAGGTGATGAAACAGAAAAGCCGTTTACGGGATTATTCTTTGCTATCGGGCATGACCCCAACACAAAAATATTCAAAGGCATGCTCGATATGGATGAGAATGGCTATATCATAACACAGCCGAAAAGCACGAAAACAAATATACCCGGTGTCTTCGCCAGCGGCGATGCACAGGATCATTACTACCGTCAGGCGGTTACGGCAGCCGGTACCGGCTGTATGGCTGCGATCGATGCGGAACGTTTTCTCGAATCGCAGGAGTGAAGACGATAAAGCAGTACAAGTTATAATACACGCGGGATAAGTGGACGTTTCCATTTATCCCGCGCATTTCAAAATATTCTATCCGTTATTCCCGGCAGCTTCCCCAATGCGGCATAGACCCACCTGAAAGAGGTTATGTTAATATATAAGTGTTTTTCATTTTCATAAAACCTCGAAAATAATTTTGTTTAAAGACTAACCCGGTATAACTCTGGCGATAAACATGGTGTAAAAGTACAAATAAAAACAAGTATTCCAAAACCGGCATCCAACATTTGACATTCTACAAAACTTTTCTTATAATTGATTGTTTATCAATAAGTTACAAGGGATAAAAATTTAATATGGCATTGTCGAGGTCAGGTAAATGGGCGCTTGGTATTTTGGGCGCACTTTTTATTTTATTCATCTTTTTCTGGGTAATAGTAATTCTCTTTCTAACGGGGGTAGACGATACCACGCGAATCAGCAGGGGGAATAACGTCGCAGTTGTAGAAATCAACGGGGTTATTGCCGAGTCGGAAAAAGTTGTGCGTCAGATAAAGCGATACAGAGAAAACCGCAATGTCGATGCAATTCTTCTCAGAGTGGATTCACCGGGCGGTGGTGTAGCCGCGAGCCAGGAAATTTATGAAGAGGTGAAAAAAACAGTCGATAGCGATAAACCGGTTGTTGTTTCGATGGGAGCCGTAGCCGCAAGCGGCGGATATTATGTTTCACTTCCCGCGTCCTCGATCGTTGCCAATCCGGGTACTATAACCGGCAGCGTCGGTGTGATCTCGCAATTCATTCATATCGAAGAAATGCTCGACAAGCTCGGCATCGATGTAACGACTATCAAAACCGGACGCTATAAAGACAGCGGGTCGAGTTTCAGGGAAATGGAAGAATTTGAAAAGTCGTACTGGCAGGACCTGATGGATGACGTGTACGAACAGTTTGTTACCGCTGTGGCTTCCGCACGGGAATTCGAGCTTGATCTCGCATACGAGCTGGCCGAAGGAAAAATTTATACCGGACGTCAGGCGTATGAACTCGGCTTAATCGATACGCTGGGTACCTATGAAGATGCAATCCGGATTGCCGCCGACCTTGGCGGAATTGAAGGCGATCCCGAGATCATTCGTGAACGACCCCGCAGAACTTTCTGGGATTCATTCTTCACCTCGGTATTCGGCGATTACGTAGATGTAAGAGAAAAATATTTGAAATTACCTGCAGTTCAATACAGAATGCCCGAACCAAATAAATAATAAATCAAATAAGGAGTACTCACATTGACAAAAGCAGATATCGTTGACCACATAGCTTCAGCTACCGGTTTAACTAAAGTTGAGACCGAAGCAGTCGTGGATGGATTTATTTCGACGGTAATCGAAGCGTTAAAGGAGGGGAACAATATTGAGATCCGCGGGTTCGGCAGCTTCAAGGTAAAGAAACGAAAAAGCCGGATTGCACGCAATCCGAGAACGGGGGAACAGGTGATCGTTGACGAGCATTACGTTCCCATCTTTAAAGTTTCCAAAGACCTTAAAAACGCCGTTGATGTAAACATGAAAAAGAAGGAGCACGCAAACGCTTTATGATGAGATGTAATCAAAATCGAGGAGGGAATGAATGAAACCAAAATTAGTCTGTGCACATTGCTCAACAGAAATTACCAGACAAGATAAATTTTGTTCTTCGTGTGGAACGAAAGTTGAATGGGATGATACGGAGCAACCATCCGCTCAACAGCAAAAACCGGAATCTGTAGAATCACCCGGCGAGATGGAAAAAGCGGAACAGAAACCGGCTGCAGATCACATTATGTGCGATGTTTGCGGATATAATAACGAACCGACTGCGCGCTATTGCGAAAGCTGTGGTGCGGGACTTGAGGATGCACAAAAAGCGGCGCAGAAACCGCCGGCTGCATCGGCTCAATCCCGGGAAAAACCAAAGCAGCCCAAAAGGAGCAAACGCAAACAACCACAAACTGTATCATCCGGTAAAGTAATTTCAATTGCGGCTGCGGTGCTGCTGCTGGGATTTGCAGCATATATATTTGTCATCGACCGCGATGCAAGCCATACTCACGACCAGCCGGCCGGTATGGGTGGTGATATGGGAACCGGCGGGGCAGAAATGGAACAGGCCATTATGCAGGAGATAGAACGTCTTGAGCATGAGCTTGATCACCACGATTCTGAAAATGAAGAGGCAATGCTGCGGCTTGCTAACTTGTATCACGATGTGCGTCAATTTGATAACGCTATTCGGTACTATCGTGAATATATAGAACGAAATCCCGACAATCCCGATGTCCGCGTTGATCTCGGTATTTGTTATTTTGAAGCGGGCCAGCCGGATCGTGCCGTTGAAACTGTCGAAGATGTGAGACATGATTTTCCCGGCCATCAACTTGCTGCATTTAACCTCGGCATTATTTATTTGAATCTCGGCGAGGTCGAACCCGCAAACAGAAATTTCGAAGCGGCATATGAAATCAATCCGGATAACCAGACCGGACAGCGGGCTCGCAGGATAATCGATGAACATACATTTTAATAATGAAAAATATCCATATATATCTAACATAGGAGAAACTCAATGCCAAGTGGTAAAAAACGTTTGCGCAAAAAAATGTCGACACACAAGCGCAAGAAAAGACGTAAAAGAGATCGTCACAAGAAGAAGAAATAATTATCGAAGTTGTTTATGAAACGTATCGCGTTGTATGCCGCCGCATTCTTATTTATCTCCCTGCTCATTATCGATGTTTCATTAAGCTGGGGGTTTCAGTCTCACCGGAATGTC
>SKXH01000009.1 GCA_007128495.1 Bacteroidota bacterium | reverse complement strand
TCGACAGGGCGCGTGGACAATTACCGCAGGATGTCGATCCCCCGATGATCTTTAAGTTCGATCCTACTCAGCGCCCCATAGTTGAGATCGCTCTTTTTTCGGATGTCGTTGATGCCGTTCAGTTGCGTCGATGGGCTGAAGAAGAATTTATCAATCACTTCCTCACTGTTCCGGGTGTTGCATCCGTTGATGTCGCCGGCGGTCTGGAACGTGAAATACATGTTGTGCTTGACAAACGACGTCTCGAAGGATACGGGCTTTCGGTTTCTCAGGTTATGCAATCGATACGTGACGAAAATGTGGATGCGAGCGGCGGCCGTGTTATAGCCGGAACTCGTGAATATGCAAGTCGAACCCTGGGTCGCTTTTTGTCTTTGGATGATATCAAGAATACGCGTATTCAGGTGCAGCGTAGAACCGATGCTTTTGCCGGTTCTAACCCCTCCAGCAGTTCCTCAGACAGAATACGCTTACGCGATATCGCCGATGTTCAGGACACACATCGTGAACAACGTATTTTTGCACGGCTGAACGGTATACCGAGCGTAAAGGTTACTCTCTTTAAACAACCTACCGGTAATACGGTCGAAGTGGCCAATGCGATTTTTGATCAAATAGATTTTCTTGAAGAAAATAATGTATTACCGGCGAATATTGATCTAACCGTTATTACCGATCAATCCCAATTTATACGGAATTCAATTGGCAGTGTTTCCACCGCAGCTATCGTCGGCGGGTCTCTTGCAATGCTGATTGTCGGTATCTTTCTCGGAAGTTTCCGCCGTACGTTTATTATTGCAACCTCTATACCGATCGCAATTCTTGCTACATTTGTTATGATGGGAATCGGTGATCTGACCCTGAATATTATTTCACTCGGTGGACTGGCGCTCGGTGTCGGTATGTTGATGGACAACTCCATCGTGATGCTTGAAAATATATCGCGGGTACAAAAGGAGCACAAAGATCCCGTCGAAGCATCTCATATCGGAAGTAATCAGGTTTCTTCGGCGGTAACTGCCGCTACCTCAACGAACCTTGCGTCGGTACTTCCGTTTTTGATGATAGCAGGACTTGCATCGATGGTATTTACAGAACTCATTCTTACCATATCATTTGCAATCGTTGCATCGCTGCTTGTTGCCTTATCGCTTGTACCGATGCTGTCTGCTCAATTGTTCAGATACGAAGCAAAAAATTCCGACAAGCAGAGTAAATTTATCGCTACATTTGATCGTGCATTTGAAAAAGTTATAAACATCTATAAACAAATGCTTTCTTGGACAATTCATCGCCGCGGATGGGTTATTTCATCTGTTATTGTATTATTCGTCGGCGCTATGTATGTCTGGGGTGAACTTGGCGGTGAGTTTTTACCGTCGATGGATGACGGTCGTATTTCCATTCGATATGAGCTGCCGCCGACTGGCTCGCTCGAGGAAAATAATTCTCTTGCTATGGAAATTGAGCGGATGATAGGCGAGATGCCCGCTGTTGAATCTGTCTTCACCGTCGCCGGCGGGAGAATGTGGTCGAGTGCGACGGGGGAGTTCCCGACGCGGGGTTCTCTCGATATACAATTAGTCCCATTGCGTGAGAGGGACATTACAAGTGATGAATGGATTACTCGTTTGCGCCAGAGGATATCGCAAGCCAACTATACCGATGCGCGTGTTAATGTCCGTAAACAGGGTATTCCCGGTCTCTGGTTTGGCGGAACAGGGGACGACGTGGAGATCAATATATACGGTGATGAGATTCGAATGCTCTCAGAAATTGCCGATAATATTATTGCAAACTTGCAAGGCATTGAAGGACTTTCGGGATTAGAAAAATCTATAGAGGAGTCGCGGCCTGAATTACAAATCAAGATAGATCGGGAGAGAGCAGCGGAACTCGGACTCTCCTCGCGTAATATTGGCGAAACCGTTCGCACCGCAATCGATGGGTCTATTGCCAGCCGGTATATCGAAGGAGCCCGTGAATACGATATCCGGGTGCTCTATGATCGTGAACAGGTACGGAGCATTCGTGAACTCGATCAAATAGTTCTTTATTCACAGGGCAGATCACCGATACCGCTGCGAAATGTCGCTCAAATTGAAGAAGGTGTCGGACCGGTTAGTATCGACCGTCACAATCAAACACGTTTGGTCTCGGTATCGGGTAATGTCTCCGGCACCGATAGATCGGTTGCTGAAGTCACCGACGATGCTCGATTTGCACTTGCGGGGATGAGTTTACCGGAGGGATATCGGACGACGTTTGCCGGACAGGAGGAGGCACGGCAGGAAAGTAATCGTCAAATGTTTATGATGATTATGCTCGCGGTCTTTCTTGTATATGTCGTGATGGTGATATTGTACGAATCGCTGCTGAACCCGTTTGTTATTATGCTGACGATCCCGTTTGCATTGATCGGTGTCGTGGCTGCACTTTTTATAACAAATATTCCTCTTGCAGCTACCGCGCTACTCGGCATCATCCTGCTCGCAGGTATTGTTGTGAACAACTCTATTGTATTTGTTGAATTTATAGAGATGATGCGGCGGGATCATGGAATGAAACCGGTAGATGCCGTCAAGACAGCGGGTCCATTGCGGTTGCGTCCGATATTAATGACTACGATTACAACCTGTGTCGGTATGTCACCACTTGCTCTTGGCGTTGGTGAGGGTTCCGAAACGTTGCAGCCGCTTGCCGTTGCCGTTATCGGCGGATTGATATTTGCAATGTTCCTGACGCTGTTTGTAATTCCGAATATGTATCTGGTATTCCACCGGACCAAAGAGCGAATCGGAGAATTCCTCGCAGCAAAAGGAATACGGCAAGTCGGCAATGATGCCGAATCGACGGATAAACCTGCCTATGCGAGCGAGAGAACGGTGTGAGTGAAAGCAAAACGATTATGGATAGAATAATTTTTAAAGAATTTTTCACGTAATCGTTTTGCTTCAATACCTGAAATGCTTGATCGGCTCGCCTTTTTCACCGAGTTCCGTCATTGCCTCTATTCCGATACGCAAATGTAAGTCTACATACTTTTCGGTAACCATTTTATCTGATTCCTCGGTTTTGATACCTTCGGGAATCATCGGCACATCCGATACGAGAAGCAATGCACCGCGGGGTATTTCATTAACCAATCCCACGATAAATATAGTGGCGGTTTCCATATCGATGCCGATGGTGGCGAGCTGTTTTAAATATTGTTTGAACTTGACATCCCATTCCCACACACGGCGGTTTGTTGTGTAGATAACACCCGTTCGGTATTCTTGTCCGTGGTCTATAATTTTTTCGGATACAAATTTATGCAGTTTAAAGGAAGGAAGCGCCGGTACTTCTCCGGGCATGTAATCATCGCTGGTGCCGTCACCGCGGATAGCGGCTATCGGAAGAATAAAGTGTCCGATCTCGGTGGATTTTTTCAAGCCGCCGCATTTACCGAGAAATAAAACACCGCTCGGTTTTCGCGCCACCAGCAGATCCATAAGTGTCGCTGCATTGGCGGAGCCCATGCCAAAGTTTATCATCGTCAAACCGTTTGAATTCGTTGCGGTTTGCATCGGTCTGCCTTCGCCCCGAATGTCGCAGTCGAACCGTTCGGCAAAACTTTCTAAATAATTATGGAAGTTTGTTAATAACATATAGTCGCCGAACTCATCGATCGGTGTTCCGGTATACCGCGGCAGCCAGTTCTTTGCGATGTCGAGTTTTGTTTTCATGATAATCTTGTAAATTTATAAATAGTCGTGCTTATATCAGATTGGAATATAGTATCGTAATTTATATTATATAAATCAACCTCGGGGCTATCGTAAACCGGACGTTGATTATCAAGCAGTAAATAATTATCATAACACTTATGTATCTTCTCACTAATACGAATGAATACCTATGGCAAACGATAAAATAGATCAATTACGAAAACTGAAAGAAAAAGCCAAGCTCGGCGGCGGTGAAAAGCGAATACAAGCCCAGCATGAAAAAGGTAAACTTTCGGCACGGGAACGTCTCGATATACTGCTTGACGAAGGAAGTTTTGAAGAGATTGATATGCTTGTCAGGCACCGGTCACATGATTTCGGTCTTGAGAAGCAGCGCTATCTCGGTGACGGTGTTGTTACGGGACATGGGACGATCGAGGGGAGAAAAGTATTTGTGTATAGTCAGGATTTTACGGTGTTCGGTGGCTCACTTTCAGAAGCACATGCAGAAAAGATTTGTAAGATCATGGATATGGCGATGAAGGTGGGGGCGCCGGTAATCGGGTTGAACGATTCCGGCGGTGCGCGTATTCAGGAAGGAGTAGTAAGTCTCGGTGGCTATGCGGATATATTTCTTAAAAATACACTCGCTTCAGGCGTCATACCGCAAATATCGGCGGTGATGGGACCGTGTGCAGGTGGTGCCGTGTATTCTCCCGCTATAACAGATTTCATTCTTATGGTAAAAAACAGCAGTCATATGTTTGTTACCGGGCCGAATGTGGTTAAAACCGTTACCCATGAAAATGTATCGTTCGAGGATCTTGGGGGTGCATTGACCCACGCCACAAAAAGCGGCGTTGCTCATTTTGCCTGTGAAAATGAGATCGAATGTTTGCAAAATATAAGGAAGTTGATAAGTTACATTCCTTCGAATAATCTCGATGATCCTCCATTTATTGAAACAGACGACGATCCCAACAGAATGGAACAGAATTTGCAGTCTATTATCCCCGATAACCCGAACAAACCGTATGATATTAAAGATATCATTACAGCGATTCTTGACAATAAAGAGTTTTTTGAGGTGCACGAGTTATATGCACCGAATATTGTCGTCGGGTTCGGCCGATTGGGCGGCCGGCCGGCCGGTATCGTGGCGAACCAACCCGCTGTGCTGGCGGGGGTGCTTGATATAGATTCATCTATAAAAGGAGCTCGTTTTGTGCGGTTTTGCGATGCATTTAATATACCGCTTGTTGTATTTGAGGATGTACCGGGATTTTTACCCGGAACCGATCAGGAATGGCGGGGCATAATAAAACACGGTGCCAAGTTATTATATGCCTTTTGCGAGGCAACTGTTCCTAAAATCACGGTTATTACGCGTAAAGCGTACGGCGGGGCGTATGATGTTATGAACTCAAAACATATTCGGGGCGATATCAACTATGCGTGGCCATCGGCGGAAATTGCAGTGATGGGGCCGAAAGGGGCGGTTGAGGTAATATTCCGTAAACAGATCGAACAGGCGGAAGATAAAGAAAAGGCGCTGGAACAAAAAGTGAGTGAATTCCGACAAAAATTCGCAAATCCGTACATTGCGGCTGAAAGAGGATATGTAGACGATGTCATCGAACCGGTCGAAACAAGGCCGCGGCTTATACGGGCTTTAAATATGCTCGATACGAAAGTCGACCGCAACCCCAAAAAGAAACACGGTAATATACCACTGTAACAAATTGAAAATTGTACTAAATACAATAATTTTTTAATAAAAAATATTAACCGATAACCATAATTAACTATAAAATATTGTACTTAAACTTGAATTTAAGATTAAACAGTTTTATATTTTTTAAATAATTTTTTAGAAAACAACCCACAAAAATATCAAACCATATAAATAGAGGATTGTAGATGAGACGGATACCACTTCACCTGTTGTTTATTGTGATGTTTCTCTTTGCAGGATGTTCTTTCTTTTCATCCACCCAGAAAGAAAAACCGGAACCAGAAACACATGCTGAAGAAAAAGATGTGACTCAAGAAAAAGAACCGGATACGCTGTATGCCGATGATGAAATACTGCTTGACGAAATGTTGAAAGGTGTTCATCTCATCTATATTAATGCGCAGCATGCCGTCACCGAAGGCGATACATTATATGCCCAATCGTTGTTCGAAGAAGCGATCGAGCAGCTCAATGAAATCAGTTATCATCTTGATGTAGAAGAAAACGAGGAATTTATTGTGCTCTCTCATCGGATCATTGAAGATTATGAACGGTATATTGAATTGATAGATGAACTCGGTCCCGAAAGTTCGGTCTTTGCGCTGCGCGAAAAATTAGCAAGCGAAGTTGATGAAATCGAAACGGATGAAGTAATTGTCGATGAACCTGAAATTACAACCACAATACCGCTGGATATTAATGAACATGTCGAGCGCAATCTCGCTTTTTATCAATCGGGAAGAGGCCGTGAACACTTTGAACGTTGGCTGTACCGAAAGGGAAAATATTTTCCGATAATGGCACCTATCCTCGAAGAAGAGGGTGTCCCTGCAGAATTGATTTATCTTACTATGATGGAAAGCGGGTTAAATCCCAACGCCCGTTCGTGGGCCGGCGCGGTCGGTATGTGGCAGTTTATGAGAAGTACCGGACGTTTATACGGATTAAATGTTGGCTGGTGGTATGACGAGCGCCGCGACGTTGAAAAGGCAACCCGTGCCGCTGCACGTCATATGCGCGATTTATATGAACGGTACAATGACTGGTATCTTGCTCTTGGTGCGTATAATGCAGGTGCAGGCCGTATTAACCGTGCAATTTCCCGCAGCGGATCGAGAGACTTTTGGGAGATGAGGCGATTCCTTCCGCGCGAAACAAGAAATTACGTGCCCCAATATATTGCAGTAACGTTAATGGGAATGAATCCTGAAAAATATGGATTTGAAGGAATAGAACCGGCCGATAAAATTCCATTTGAATTTGTTGAAATAGACGGCAGTGTTAGTTTAAGTGTGCTTGCCGAGTGTGCCGGTACGACCTATGACGTTATGGCGGAACTCAATCCCGAATTACTTCAGGGATACACCCCGCCGGGGAAGCTCGGCTACCGGCTGCGTATTCCCGAAGGCACGAAAGAAGAATTTGAAGAACGATTTGCCGGAGTACCTGAAGAAGACAGGCGAGACTGGATTGTGCACCGCGTTCGAAGCGGTGAAACGCTCGGTCAGATCGCACGGCGCTATGGTGTTCCATTGGGGTTGATTCAGCAGACGAATGAAATTCGCAATGTCCATCGTATTTCTATCGGGCAAACAATTATGGTTCCCGTCTCCCGCGAGGCATACGAACGGCATCAGCGCCAGACTGCACAGGCACAACAAACACGGACTGCTACGCAACCGCGACGGACAACACAGCAGCAGCGGAGAACGACTATATCTACCGATGGCAGAGAAAAGATTGAATATACAGTCCGGCGTGGAGATACGATCGGGCACATTGCCGAATGGTTTAACGTAAC
>SKXH01000174.1 GCA_007128495.1 Bacteroidota bacterium | reverse complement strand
TATTTGCAGCTACTGCGTTGTTCGATGTCGAACAAAACGCGCTCGGATTCAATCTTGTTTCCGGCGCGTTCCGCGTCGGTATACTGCTCGGCTATCTTTATATTATCTCAAGATTAAAAGATGTACAGCGTTTATTTCAATATCACGGCGCCGAGCATAAGGCAGTTTATGCATTTGAAAAAGGGCTCGATCTGACCGTCGATAACACCCGTGTACAAAGCCGTTTTCATCCGCGGTGCGGCACCAGCTTTGTTTTACAGGTTGCTTTGATCGCGATCCTCTGTTTTGCAATACTCGATTGGCTGCTTATACTTGCACTCGGTGAGATAACGTTTTACATTCGTGTTGCAACGCATATACCACTGATACCGCTCGTTGCCGGTGTTTCGTATGAGGGATTAAAACTTACCGCTCGCCACAGCGGTTCTGCAATCGGCAAGGCCCTCGTCGCTCCGGGCTTGTGGCTCCAGCGTATAACGACGCGTGAACCGGATGATAGTCAGATTGAAGTTGCCCTTGCGGCATTACGAGCAGCGCTGAAATTAGAACCCGAGAATATTGAAGAGGAAAAATCAGCCGGGCTGGTTGCATAATTAAAGAACTTATAGAATGTTATAAAGTAATGTTTGAGAGATTAAAACAAATACAAAGCCGGTTTGATGAAGTGACGGAACTCCTCAGTTCGCCCGATATTGTGAACGATCAACAACGGTATCGATCGTTATCGAAAGAACACAACGAATTGCAGGAGATTGTAGAGGTATATAAAAAATACCAGCGGGTGGTTAATGATCTTGATGCAAACAAGGAGCTTCTCAATTCCGAAACCGATAAAGAGATGATCGCACTTGCCGAGGAAGAGCTTGAAAGCTTGACAAAGCAAAGAGATGAACTCGAAGAGGAATTGAAACTGCTGCTTATGCCGAAGGATCCCGACGATTCAAAGGATGTGATTCTTGAGATACGCGCGGGAACCGGCGGTGAGGAGGCGGCACTGTTTGCCGCCGATCTCTTCCGGATGTATACACGGTTTGCCGAACGCAAAGGATGGAAGGTGGGACTCGTCGATGAGAACTTAACAGGCAAGGGTGGTTTTAAAGAGGTAATCGTTTCGATCAAGGGTGCCGATGTATACGGAATTTTAAAATATGAGAGTGGTGTACACCGGGTACAGCGGGTTCCCGAAACCGAAACCAGCGGGCGAATACATACCTCCGCCGCAACGGTCGTTGTTATGCCCGAAGCCGAGGATGTTGAGGTTGAGATCGATCAGAAGGATATACGTGTCGATGTATTTCGATCCGGCGGTGCCGGCGGCCAGAACGTCAACAAAGTCGAAACAGCGATCCGCATAACGCATATCCCCACCGGTATTGTTGTGCAGTGCCAGGATGAACGTTCGCAGCATCAAAACCGGCTCAAAGCGATGATGTTCCTGCGGACAAAACTATACGATATGAAGCACGCCGAACAGGAAGAGGAAGAGTCCGCACAGCGGAAAGCAATGGTGAAACGCGGCGACCGGAGCGACAAGATACGCACCTACAATTTCCCCCAAAACAGGGTAACCGATCACCGCATCGGCCATACGCTGCATAATTTACCCGGGTTTATGAATGGCGAGATCGATGATATGATCGAGCAATTACAATTGATTGAACGGAGTGAACGGTTGAAAGAGGGGGTGTGATGGTTAGTTTTCAGTTTCCGGTTTCCAGTTAGTAGTATACAAAATGATAAATTAATTTCTTATGTTACGCAATACAAGGATATTGGTATGAAAAAGGGAGTAGTTGAAATCAATGAAAGGATTATCATTGATCCAGAGATTCAACACGGAAAACCTGTTATCAAGGGAACGCGGGTGCCTGTCGCCCGCATAATTGGAGGATTAGGCGGAGGTATGACTGCTGATGAGATTATCAAAGAATATGGTGTTACATTAGATGATATCCGTGCAGCACTTCTATATGCCGAAGAATTAGTCGAAAAAGATATATATTATCCATTACCCCGGTAGTTAATGAAATTTCTCATAGATGAAGATTTACCGCATTCATTGGTAACTTTATTTCGTAACTACGGTTATGATGCAGTTCATGTTATCGAAGTTGAGTTAAGGGGTAGTAAAGATAGAGAGATAGCTTATTATGCTAAACGGGAGAAGGCAGTCATTGTAACAGGGGATTATGATTTTTCAGATGTTCGAAACTATCCACCTTCTCAATATTCAGGAATTGTTGTAATAGAATTACCAAGAAATGCAACAGCATTATTCATATATAAACAGTTTGAATGGTTTTTACAACAACAGCACATAGTGGAGAACCTATCGGGTAAGTTACTTCTCTTAGAACCGGGCAGAATTAGAATTCGAAATAGTTAAATGAAGGAGATAAAATGTCACAAAAAGCTCATGTTCACAATGAAACGAAATCAAAAATAAAAGCGGGCGATAGAGAGTACACAATTTTTTCGTTCGAGAAACTCGATAAACTCGGGCTCGGTGATATTTCCCGCCTGCCGGCTTCGTTAAAGGTACTGCTTGAAAATCTTATCCGTCAGGAAGACGGTGTGCGGGTAAAGCAGGAAGATATCGAAGCGCTTATTAACTGGGATCCGAAAGCAAAGCCCGACAAGGAAATCGCGTATATGCCCGCGCGGGTGTTGCTTCAGGATTTTACCGGTGTGCCGTGTGTTGTCGATCTCGCTTCGATGCGTGAGGCGGTTGCCCGTATGAAAAAAGATCCCTCGGTCATCAATCCCCAGCAGCCGGTCGATCTCGTCATCGATCACTCGGTGCAGGTTGACAGGTTTGCCTCGGCAAATTCATTTTTATTTAATACCGAGATTGAGGTGCAGCGCAATAAAGAACGGTATAATTTCCTCCGGTGGGGGCAGCGTGCATTTCGGGACTTCAGAGTCGTACCTCCCGGCACCGGTATTGTGCATCAGGTAAACCTCGAATACCTGGCGCAGGTTGTTTTCAGTAAAGAAGAAAAAGACGGATGGTATGCCTATCCCGATACACTCGTGGGAACCGATTCCCATACACCAATGGTGAACGGACTCGGCGTCGTCGGCTGGGGAGTCGGTGGTATCGAGGCAGAAGCAGCAATGCTCGGTCAGCCCGTTTCAATGCTCATCCCCGAAGTTGTCGGATTTAAACTCGAAGGAGAACTGAACGAAGGCGCTACTGCAACCGATCTTGTTTTAACCGTAACGGAGATACTCAGGAAAAAAGGTGTGGTCGGAAAATTCGTTGAGTTCTTCGGTCCCGGCTTATCTAAACTTAGTGTTGCAGACCGCGCTACTATCGGTAATATGTCACCCGAATACGGTGCCACAATAGGATTCTTTCCGGTTGATAAAGAAACTCTAACGTATTTAGATTTTACCGGCCGCGAAAAGCAAACGATCGAACGTGTTGAGGCGTATTGTAAAGAACAGGGATTATTCCATACGTCTGATAGTCCCGAGCCGGAGTTTTCGGAACGTGTTACATTAAATCTTGCCGATGTCGAACCGAGTCTTGCCGGACCGAAGCGACCGCAGGATCGCGTTTCCCTATCGAAATCAAAGCACTCATTCCGCAGAGCGCTTGTGGATATGCTCGAATCCGAAATAAATGATCAAGAAAAAGAAAAACTGAATGATTGGGCAGAAGAGGGAGGTAATGCGGAAATTCCGGCGGAAGAAATCACCAATCCGGAAAAACTCGGGCCGATCTCGCGTACGGTAACTATTAGTGAAAATAGTGTACATTATAAGATCGGTCATGGGTCGGTGGTAATTGCTGCAATCACAAGTTGTACAAATACATCGAATCCATCGGTAATGCTGGCTGCGGGGTTGCTTGCAAAGAAAGCAGTGCAATGCGGACTCGATACTAAACCGTGGGTGAAAACAAGTCTTGCGCCGGGCTCGAAAGTGGTTACAGACTATTTACAGGAATCCGGACTCACACCGTATCTCGAAGCTCTCGGTTATCATCTTGTGGGATACGGATGCACTACGTGTATTGGCAATAGCGGTCCGCTTCCCGAACCGATAGCAAATGCAGTGAAAGAAGGAGACCTGGTTGTTGCTTCGGTGTTGTCGGGCAACCGTAATTTTGAGGGCCGGATCAATCCGCTTGTACGGGCGAACTATCTTGCATCGCCGCCGCTTGTTGTTGCGTATGCACTTGCAGGCAGAATGGATATCGATTTCAATAATGAACCGCTCGGTCATGACAGAAACGGCCAACCGGTATATTTTAAAGATATCTGGCCTACACCCCAGGAAGTTAAGGAAACAGTAAATACCTGTGTGAAGTCGGATATGTTCCGTAAACAGTATGCGAATGTGTTTGAGGGCGACGAGACATGGAAATCACTACCCACACCCGAAGGAGATAGATTTGAGTGGGAAGAAGATTCCACCTATGTGCGCGAAGCTCCGTTCTTCGAAGATATGCCGGAAGAACCGGAACCGCTTACCGATATTAAGGATGCGCGCGTTATCGCTATGCTCGGCGATAGTGTAACGACCGACCATATATCGCCTGCGGGAGCAATACCGGTTGATAGTCCGGCAGGACAGTATCTCATCTCTCAAGGTGTCGAGCCAAAGGATTTCAATTCCTTCGGCTCGCGGCGAGGAAATCATGAGGTTATGATCCGGGGAACATTCGGCAATATCCGTCTGCGTAATCTGCTTGCACCCGGAACCGAAGGCGGGTGGACGACCAAATTACCCGAAAAAGAACAGATGACAATTTACGATGCGGCAATGAAATATGCCGAAGAAAAAACACCGCTTGTTGTCCTTGCCGGAAAAGAGTACGGCTCCGGTTCGTCGCGTGACTGGGCGGCAAAGGGAACGCGCCTGCTCGGTATCCGCGCCGTTATTGCCGAAAGCTTCGAGCGGATTCACCGCAGCAACCTCATCGGTATGGGTGTGTTGCCGCTGCAGTTCAAAGACGGTGAGAACAGAGAGTCGCTCGGACTCAACGGAACGGAAGAGATTTCTATCTCGGGCATTGCCGATGGACTTGAAACAGGCAAAGAGTTGAACGTTCAGGCGAAAAAAAGTGACGGAACGACGGAGAAGTTTTCGGTAATCGCACGTATCGATACATTGAACGAGCTTGACTATTATAAACACGGCGGTATTTTACAATATGTATTACGTTCGCTGTTGAGATCGTGATGCGGGAAACTTTTGCTGTTTTTTTTCGTCGAAAAAATATAATAAGTAAGCAACACAAATGCGAATAGTCACGTACTATTCGCATTTTATTATGTAATACTTTACGGAGAAGATATATAATGCAATATAAATATATTATGGTATTGATGGTTTCAGTACTCCTATCCGGATGTGGGGTCTTCAGATCGGCGGAGGTCCCTCAAATCGATGAACCGGAGAATAACGAGATCAAAGCAACGGTAGAGGTCGGTGAACCGGAGCGGATACGCGAAAATGATAATGATATGAAACCCTATGATGAAGTTATCACTGCCGAAGCAGTAAGCGATACCGGTTTGTTTATCACCCATCAGATAAAAGATAAACTATTTTATGAAATTCCTGAAGAGGAACTCGGTAATGAATTATTGATCGTAACCCGGCTTGCCAAAGCCCAAACCGGAACGGGCTGGAGCGGTCAGCGTGTGAATAATCAGGTCGTCCGGTGGGAACGAAGAGATAATCGTGTTCTTCTGCGCCGTGTTACACACGAAATTACGGCGGATACCAGCCGTGCAATTTATCGCGCGGTCCGTGCAGCGAGTTTTGAACCGATAATTGCATCCTTCAATATTGAAACAATAAGCAATGACACAAATAACGTTGTCATTGATGTCAGCCGGTTGTATACCACCGATGTACCGGAGTTCGCAGTGCGTCAGCGTTTCCGCGCCCGTCGCATTGATTCGGAACGGAGTTTCATTGACAGCGTACTTTCATTTCCCGATAACGTAGAAGTGCGTACGATCCTGACGATGGATGCTGAAAATGTACCGGGTGACACGCAGAATCTCCGTACCATATCGGTCATGTACCATCACAGTATGATACGCTTACCCGATGAGCCGATGATGCCGAGATTACACGATGAGCGTGTCGGTTTCTATTCGATTCGTCAGGTTGATTACGGACTCGACACGCAGCGAGCGGAGGAGCGGCGGTACATTACACGGTGGCGTCTTGAGAAAAAAGACCCTGATGCCGAAGTATCCGAACCGGTTAAACCTATCACATTTTACGTCGATCCGGCAACACCCGAAGAGTGGATAGAATGGGTCGAACGGGGAATTGAAGAATGGCAGGGTGCTTTTGAAAAAGCCGGATTTAAAAATGCTATCATTGCGAAATCCGCACCAACACCCGAAGAAGATCCGGACTGGCATCCCGAAGATGCACGGTATCCGATGGTGCGTTGGTTTCCTTCAACTGTACAAAATGCTATGGGGCCGCACGTCCATGATCCGAGAACCGGTGAGATATTGACATCGTCGATTCAAATGCATCATAACGTTATGAACCTTTTACGCAACTGGTATTTTGCGCAGGGGTCGGCGGTAGATGAAAGTGCGCGGGCACCGGAGTTCCCCGATTCTTTAATGGGACGATTGATCCAGTACGTTGTTGCCCATGAAGTCGGGCACACCCTTGGTTTTCCGCATAATATGAAATCGAGCGGAACCGTACCTCCCGACAGTCTGCGAAGTCCGACCTGGACACAAAAATACGGAACGACGCCCTCCATTATGGATTATGCTCGAATGAATTACATTGCTCAACCGGGCGACAATGCCTATATGTTCCCGAAAGTTTCCATTTATGATGAGTTCGCGATTGAATGGGGATATAAACCGGTACCGGAAGCAGCATCACCGGATGGGGAGCGGCCGTTCCTTGAGACCATTGTGCGCCGTCAGGAAGACAATCCGATGTTGTTGTTCGGACATCTTTCTACGATAGATCCTACCCAGCAGCGCGAGGCATTGAGTAATGATCACGTCCGCGCGACACAATACGGTATCGAAAATATTAAGCGTATTATGGATTTTATAATCGATGCTTCGGGTAATTCCGGCGATGATTATTCGACGCTTGATGAACTTTACGGAGTAGTGCTTCAACAGCGGGATCGCATGCTCGGTCACGTGGTTACGTGGATCGGCGGCGTTTACGGTGAACGGAAAGTTCATGGGCAGGAAGGGGTTGTCCATACACCCGTTTCAGCGGAACAACAACGGGAGGC
>SKXH01000068.1 GCA_007128495.1 Bacteroidota bacterium | reverse complement strand
TAGAACAGAACGATCATGAGCAGGTAGTTTTTTGCTCAAATAAATTAGTCGGCTTACAGGCAATCATTGCAGTTCACGATTCATCATTAGGTCCTGCACTCGGCGGCACCAGAATGTGGACCTATAAAAAATCCGAAGAAGCACTGAAGGATGTTCTACGCTTATCGCGGGGCATGACATATAAAGCATCGGTTGCCGGATTAAATCTCGGCGGAGGAAAAGCGGTCATCATCGGCGACCCGAACAAAGATAAAACCGAGGATATGTTCAGAGTATTCGGTAGATTTGTTGAAGGGTTAGCCGGCCGGTACATTACCGCTGAAGATGTCGGAACAGATGTACAGGATATGGAATATGTCCGTATGGAAACAAAATATGTGACGGGTATTTCACGTGCATTGGGTGGCAGCGGCGATCCCTCACCGGTGACCGCCTATGGAGTGTATGTCGGTATGAAGGCCTGTGCAAAAGAAATTTTTGGCGACGATTCATTAGAGGGAAAAACGGTTGCAGTTCAAGGAGCCGGTAACGTGTCAAAGTACCTCTGCGAGCATCTCGCCAAAGAAGGTGCAAAGATCCTGGTAAGCGATATATATGAAGAAAAAGTAAAGGCGGTTGTAAATGAAACCGGTGCCCAATCAATCGACCCGGAAGAAATTTATGAAGCTGATGCCGAAATATTTGCACCGTGTGCACTCGGTGGTATCATCAATGACGATACCATACCCAAATTCAAATTCAAGATTATAGCAGGAGGCGCAAACAATCAGTTACTCGATGAGAATAAACACGCCGAGGTATTACGCAAGGAGGGAATACTTTATGCACCGGATTATGCCATTAACGCAGGCGGATTGATTAACGTCTCCAACGAATTCGAGGGATATAATCAGGAACGTGCGCTCAAGCAAGCGGAAACAATTTATTATAGAATGCAACAAATATTAACAATTTCAAATGAACGCGACATTACAACACACGAAGCCGCCAGCCGGCTGGCCGAAGACCGGATACGTGCCATCAGTCAGGTAAAACAGATTTATGCCGGATCCTCGACATTCACCGGCCGGCTTGGTGAAACGGCGACACGCAGGTAATTGTTATACACGCGGAGTCTGTGTTCATTGCGGGCTCCGCGTCTCAATATTTATACTACATTATGCCTTACACACGACGTCTTGTACGCGAGAAAACCCTGCAAGCATTATACGCATTAGAATTATCAGACGATACTCAAGAACACATTTTATCGTACACCGTCGATAAGCTGCGTGATGATAAAGTTTCACATGAGTTTGCACGGATGCTGTTCCGGAGATGTATTGAAGCTCAACAGGAAATCGATCCGCTCATTCGTGCGCATGTTGAAAACTGGGAATTCGACAGGATCGCCCTAATCGATAAGCTGTTGCTCCGCATGACCATAACCGAACTGCTGTTCTTCGAAGAGATTCCGCCCAAAGTTTCAATCAATGAAGCCATCGAAATTGCAAAAAAGTTCAGTACCGAAAAAAGCGGGCAGTTTATTAACGCTATTCTCGATGCAATATTCGAACAATTGAAGCAAGAGAACAGATTGAATAAACGCGGACGGGGCCTGATCGATATTGGCGTCCACAATGTTCGCAGCGATGATGACCACGATAACAAGGCGACGTGATACAAACACCACCACAACCTGACACCGACAAACAACCGGCAACACGGTTCCAGATATTCATCTGGACATTATTCGATACGGGCAGTAATGCTTTCATTATGCTCATTTTAACGGTTGTTTTTCCGGTGTACTTCACAACCATACTGGCTGCAGATCGGGCGGATGCAGATTTTTTGTGGGGCGCCGCATTCAGCACTTCAATGCTGATCGCCGCACTGATATCTCCCATCCTCGGTGCAATTGCCGATCACTCTGCCGGTAAAAAAAGATTCTTACTTTATTTCACACTCCTGTGTATCATTTCGACAGCGCTTCTATTTTACGTCGGCGAACACCGTCTTGCACTGGGTTTTATACTCCTTGTACTTGCCAATATAGGATTTGAAGCGGGACTTGTTTTTTATGACGCTTTTCTGCCGGAAATAACAACGGAAAGAAGTTACGGAAGGGTTTCAGGGTATGGGTTCGCCATGGGATATGTCGGCTCATTACTTGCCGTTCTCTTCTCCTATCCCCTGCTCAGCGATGGATTCATACCGGAAAACTATATCAATATCCGGTGGACGTTTGTGCTGGCGGCCGGTATGTTTTTTGTATTGGCATTTCCCTTTTTCTTCGTCCTTCAGGATTCAAGAAAGCATATACACCGGTCCGTATCGTATTTGAATATCGGAATAAACCGCGTGGTAACGACCGTCCGGAATGTGAAAAAGTACAGCAACATAGGAAAATTTTTAATAAGTTACTTCATCTACTTCGACGGTATCAATACGGTCGTCATCTTTGCATCCATTTATGCAACGGTCACGCTTAATTTCACCATAACCGAATTATTACTATTTTTCATCACAATTCAAACAACAGCCATTGCCGGTTCACTCGGGTTTGGAATACTTGCCGACAGCATCGGCCGGAAGAATACCATCAGCATTACACTTCTCATCTGGGTTGGAGTCGTGATCGGTGCATTTTTCTCGCAGGATAAACTCACCTTTTTCATTATCGGTATGATTGCCGGTCTTGCACTCGGTTCGTGCCAGGCATCCAGCCGCAGCTTGATGAGCACAATCATACCATTTAATAAACGGACAGAGTTTTTCGGTTTCTACTCATTTTTCGGGAAGGCATCGGCTATAATCGGGCCGGCATTATTTGGGTTGCTCTCGACTTTATTCGATCAACGATGGGCAATATTATCTGTGGGGCTATTTTTTCTTGTCGGGTTACTACTCCTCCAGCGGGTAAAAGAAGAGCCGTACAGAGAGTCTGCGGAAGACGTAATTTAAACTTCCATTGAAAACTATCAGCATTGAATTCAGACATTACGTCATTTCAATCTGCTTTACAATCCTTATTAAGCCGTTGTCAATACGATCGAATATATCCTTCAAATCTTTACCCGTAATAACAATACCATGATTTTTCTGACACACAACCACCCGTGTCGGATCGGGGGCATTGCGTATAACCGATGCGGTATCCTCGCCCAGTTCAACGGTTCCGCAGGGATAGGATGTTTTTGTAAACGCGACGGTATGCCCATTCATCTTTGTCGCATCGTCATCAACCCAGCAGTGTGCGTGAATCATTGCGCCGACATCGGGATTTTCCGTGTATACCATCCAGTGTTCGATCGCATCGACCGATACACGTACGGGACGTTCAATATGCTTCGGTATACTGACACGTATTGCGTTATTTTTCCTGTCATACCCTTTGACAAGATGTATGTGCTCACCGACGGTCTGTAAATTAGATTTATCGACGCCCGATGCACTCATCCAGAATGTATTTTCATCGTTACGAACACTGAGATTGCCGTAGCTCAAGCCGCCGACACGGTATAACCGCCAGAGCTGACGAAGGGCTTCTTCACTTAAAAATTGCTCGATCTTTATAACAGTCGGCAGGAGGTCCATCTCATCGAGCTTTCGACCGGCATAATACAACTGACGCGTTTTATCGGTTCCTGCCGCAAGTTCATCTGGTAAATCAGGTGTAAACTCATTGTTAATAACGAACCGGGAACATGCCAGAGGCGCGATCCGCTCATAGGCATTCTCGAAATACTCATCCTCTTTACCATCGCGTAATGTAACGTGGGGATATCCCTGTTCCGGCGTCACAAAATACGAACATAAATCGTTTTTATCGGCAACATGATAGATAAGCAGGTTGGATATGTTCTTCAGCAAATGGGGATATGCCGTTTCAAGAATATGTCCATTCGGCACCTTTCCCTCCAATATCGAAACAATAAAAACACTTTGTGATTTACGCCGGTATGGACGGGCATTTTCAGTATCAACCAGATTAAATATCAACCCTGTATCATCGGTCGGTGTCTCGTGATATTCGTGCCCTCGTGCTTTCATCCGCTTGTCGATGCCTTCAACAAACCATCGGACCGTATCGGTCACGGGGTCGCCGACAAATGAATAGCTTAATTTTGTTTTCTGTTTTATA
The DNA here is from genome assembly GCA_007128495.1 of Bacteroidota bacterium. Classification (GTDB taxonomy): domain Bacteria; phylum Bacteroidota; class Ignavibacteria; order T3Sed10-11; family T3Sed10-11; genus T3Sed10-11. The sequence continues at coordinate 3,136 of SKXH01000068.1, read as the reverse complement.
TCCACGCCAATCATCCTTTAATATTTTACATAAAGTTCAATCAATATATTAAAAATCCTGCAGCAATGCATGAATTGCCAGGATATATGCCCCGGCGCCAAATCCCACCATCGGTACAGCTCCTTCATACGCTGCCGAATACTCATCATACAACTCAGCTATCAAATAATAATTATGTGCCGATTGTTCCACCACCCATTGCAGCAATTCTTCAGCATCATCCATGTGATCCATTTTTATTAATGCAGAGACCATTCGTAAATTAATAATAATCCATTCCTGGCTGTCATACCAGTCGCCGTTAGTAATCCGGTGATAGCCATAAGGACGGTGCTGCATCGCAAGCACTCTGCGTAAAGTTTCCATAGTTGCAATAGCAATCTCGCTGTCGGGTTCAATCAGTCCTAAATTTATCGCTTCAACAACGCCGGCATCATAATAATGATACTCCTCCGGATCCCGGGTTTCATAGTTAGATATTATAACGCTGTCTTCATCGACAAGATGGTTCAATATTGCATTTTGTAAGCTATCCGCAGTGAGACGATAATGTGCAGCGGTGCTGTATTCTTCCAGTCGTCCGGCCAGATCGGCTGCGACTTGTAAACCGTACCAATTAACTATTGAGGTGTATGCAAAACGCTTACCCGGCAAATGCCGCTCCCAGGGCCCGGAATCGATCCGAATCAAACCGGTTTCATCCCGTGATTCCACGATAACATCTGCAACTTTTGTTTGTAAAACATCCCAGTGTTCTCTCACAAAATCAAGATCACCGGATGCTCTAACATACTCGTGAAGAGCCCAGAGAAACAATCCGAAACCGTCGAGCTCAATATTCGGGCCATCATCGTTGGAGTCCGACTCTTCGGTTCCATCGCCGTAGTACCTGCATACCGAGATTTGATACGGCATACCAATTCCGTAATCAATACCATCGGTATGAATATATTCCCGGTAGTAACCAACGTCGGCATTGAGGTAAAATGACAACCCTTTGCGGGCTTCATCATATAAACCTGCCTGCGCCATTGCCGCGATCGCATAGGCACCGTCACGAACCCACGTTATGTTCCACATACCGGGAGGGAGTGAAGCAACGATTTGTCCGTTCGGCTTTCCGGGTTCACGGCTCTGCCCCATCTTGAAGACACTAAGCGATTGTTTATACAAACGCAGTTTGGAACCGGTTAACTCCTCCGGTATATCCGCCCGTGTATGCAATTCATTCCATTGCTGCAGTTCGAAACGTACAACATCATCTTCCCTTATGAACTCCTCAATTTCATCGATTATGGAATCGTCCGCATAAAATATAATTCGTGATTCCAGTAATTCTTCGTTGCGTTTATAATTATAAACAGCGGAATGCAAATCGTTAACATCATCTTCAGTATCATACCGCAGTGAAAATGCTTCAAGATTATGACCCGCGTCAGCCCGAGCAGCGATCACCAAAGACGGACGGTCGATAGACAGGGGAGAGAAAATAGAAAGCAGCAGACCATTTTGATATGTTAACCTGATGATACCGGATTGATCGACATAATATCCTGATTGCGGTTTCACATCTTCTAAGTCGTAGTGTGTGCCGTCAATGGTAAACCGGCCATCAACCCCGGCCAGAAGGTCACGCGTCGCCGTTTCGGGATCTTTCATTTGGTAGATCGATTCATAGAAATGCTCGATCAAACCGGTTTGTGTGTTAACAACAGCAGCGCTGTATCCATTTGATGTTGTCATATAATTAAATGAGTGGAATGGTTCCCGGCGAATGTTCAACAGTGCCGTCACATCCACCTCCCGCGCTATACCGATCGGGCCGGCGTGTATTCCTCCCTCCTGCCCCATATCGTACACACGAATAGCGATCGTGTTTTCTTCTTTTAGTAATCCTTCGGGAATTTCATATAATCTAAGCGTATTCCACTCAGTTCGTGCATTCGGGGGGAAATCACCCACGGCACCGATCAGCTGGCCGTTTAGAAATGTTTGATCGGCATCGTCGATTTTTCCACCGATCAATATCGAGGGTTCTCCCACAAACTCATCCGGAATTGTAAATGTTTTTCTGTACCACGCATAGCCGTCATGAATATATCCCTGCGATTCCCAGGTGGCAGGGACCTGTATGGTGTCCCAATGTTCATGATTATAATGAACCTGACGCCAGGTAATATGGTCACCTATCTGAAAATGCCACGTGCCTGTCAGGTCGACAATAAGATCATAATCAGCCGCATGGTTTTTTCCGTAAGAAAGCGCGAGCATAATTATCAAAAATAATCTTACTTTCATAATCAACTAATCTCCAGCCGCCGGATTATCCGTTTGATGATTTCATATACATCTTTCTCCGTGAATAGCCCATCATCGTTGTGTTGTGTATTACTCAGAAAGTGATGTACGTGACTATCCGGAATTGTTTTACCGTAACTCTCTTCGCTGATCGAAACTAATTTTTTAATTTGCTCGCCCGACAACGATTGTTCTCCGCCGAGCATTCGTGCGTAGAGAATAATTTGTGCAGCGTGTTCAAGTTTTTCCATAGCATAATATGCCTGTTTTAACGTCGCGCCGTAGGTAACGGCGCCGTGATTTGCAAGCAATATTGCATTGTGATCCTGAACGTACGGCCGGAGAGATTCCGGCAATTCTTCAGTCGATGGAGTTCCGTATGGCGCGAGCGGTACTTTTCCCAACATTACAAGTACTTCGGGAAAAACTGGTTTATCTAATGCTTTCCCCGCTGCGGCAAATGCGGTAGCAAAAGTAGGATGTGCGTGTACAACCGCATTAACATCGGGACGTTGTTCATATATGAAGAGATGCATCTTCAATTCTGTTGAGGGGTTTCCCGTACCGCTGATGAGTTTTCCCGTGCGATCTACTTCAACGAAATCGTGTGTAGTTACATCTGCTTTATGAATTGATGAACGCGTTGTAAAGAAGGAATTCCCATCGACACGCACACTCACATTACCGTCGGTTGCACTTACCATTTTATTTCGTGCTAAACGGTGACACACATCAACCATTTCATGAAGGATTGATGATATGGAGGATTGTGACATCAGATAGAATCCATTATCTCAATAGCCATTTGATACTTTTTAAAAGGCGGCAGCATATACGC
>SKXH01000206.1 GCA_007128495.1 Bacteroidota bacterium | reverse complement strand
TGAGCGCACTTATTTTGGTCAGCGTAATAATCATAACTCTGGCGAGTTCATATACAGCGGCACAGGGAACTATCACCGGTACCGTTGTCGACCGCGATACACAACAGCCGCTTCCGGGGGCGAACGTATTTCTCGAGGGAACCGTTATCGGTGCGGTTACCGATAGAGATGGTTTTTTCCGTATACAGAATATCCCGGAGGAGCGGGTGACGCTTGTCGTTACTATGGTCGGGTATAAGAAGTTCCGCCGTCCGGATATAGAAATTGCAGCAGGTGAATCGCTGTCGTTTACCATTGAGCTGCAATCGACTGTCATCGAGACCTCGCCCGTGGTGGTAACGGCAACGAAGAGTGAGCGGTCGCTTCGTGAAGTACCGACGAGTGTTTCGGTTATGCAGGCGGAACAAATTGAACGGCAAAATGTATTTAGTATCGATGAGGTTTTACGTAAGATACCCGGTGTTCATTTTAATTTATCCCAAATCAATGTGCGGGGATCGAGCGGATATAGCCACGGAGCGGGCACAAGAGTTGCCTTGCTGGTCGATGGTGTGCCGGTGCTATCGGGCGACACCGGTGAGATTACGTGGGAGCTGATACCGGTCGATCATATAGAACGTGTTGAAGTAGTGAAAGGCGCGGGTTCGACGCTGTACGGTTCGAGTGCTCTTGGCGGTGTCGTCAATATTATCACTCGTGATCTTCCCGATAGATCCGTATCGGCGGTACGGGTTCAGGGCGGTATGTATGATTCGCCGCATTATTCTCAATGGCGCTGGAGCGATCGTTCCCGTTTAAAACATCAGTTGCAGCTATCACACGGAAGGAAGATAGGCAATGCACAGGTAGTAGGATCGCTCGGTACATTGTACGATGACAGTTATCGTCAGAACGATTCGAGGCGGAGGACCACCGGATATTTCAAAGGATCATATACATTATCACCGTACCAAACGATCACAGTATCAAGTTTTTTTATAGATCAAGTACGGGATAATTTTTTATACTGGCGTTCATTCGATAATGCACTCGAAGTGTCTGACGGTCAGCTCGGTGAAGAAGTTGAGTCCTTCCGCATACAATCGAATGTTGAATACCGGCATGTTTTCGGGAGCGAGTCTTTCATGACAACGCGTGCATCCTGGTATTATACGAATTGGAATGATAATATCGGGTCGGGAGGAAATGCAAGTACAGCGAATGTATTCGGGTCCGAGGTACAATTTAATCACGCAATAGCAAGTTCTCATTTTTTAGTTTCCGGGCTGGAAGCATCGGTACAAACGGTCGATTCGGATATTTTTGGGGAACGCTCCGGTTATGTGCTGGCTGCATATGTGCAGGATGAATGGAGTATCGGTGAGCGGGTGAATATTACCGGGGGTGTCCGGTTCGATGCGACGCGGCTCGATACAATAGATACATTTACAAATGTTAGTCCGCGAGCAGGTATCGTGTATGAAGTATCTCCGTATATGTCATTCAGAGCATCGGCGGGGGCGGGGTTCCGGGCGCCGACATCCGCCGAAGCATTCGCAACAACAGCCGTCTCGGGATTGATCGTCGAACCCAACCCCGATCTTGATGCCGAGCGAAGCTGGTCGTACGAGATAGGGTTCAATGCACAGGCAGGTAATTGGATGAATATCGATGCCGCCGTATTTCAGAATGATTTTTGGGATATGATCGAACCCGAAGCAAGTGTAGACTTCGATGGCGGATTAACCGCCCGCTTTGTGAACCTTGTACGGGCACGCGTTCGAGGCGCCGAAGCGGGGATCACGTTCTCATTATTCGACCGTATGCTGCAGCCCAGTATCGGCTATACATTTGTTGACGGGCGGGATATAGACTCGGATGAGCCGCTGAAGTACCGTCACAAACATATGCTTGTCACCGGTCTCCTCGCACGTATTGCCGGCGGATGGATAGAAGTCGATTACCGGTATCTGAGCGAGGTGGAGAATGTCGACAGGGAACTGGGTTTTATTATCGATCGTCACGATGAACATGTGCCGGTTCATATTGTCGATGTATCGGCTGGAAGTGAGATGATGCTTGGTGGAATACCGGTGCGGATTTCTGCGAGCGTTAAGAACCTCCTGCAGTATCATTATGTTGAATTTGTTGCGAACGTACAGCCGATCAGGCAGTTTCTTGCAACGGTGCAGGTGGTTATGTAATGGATATATAATTAAACCGCGTAACTTTTAAACAGAGACATTAATTTATTTCAATAGCTTATGTTTATAGACACACACGTACACTTATACGATAAACAATTCGATAACGACCGGGATGAAGTCATCCGCCGTGCGATTGATGCGGGTGTTGACGCGATGATCGTGCCGGGTATAGATGTTGCAACAAGCGAAGCGGCGATCGATCTGAGTGATCGGTACGACGGGATATATGCGGCAGTCGGGATTCATCCTCATGAATCGGCAAAACTTTCGAACGGTGATCTTGACAAGATAGAGCAATTATCGCATCACAAGAAAGTTGTCGCCATCGGTGAAATCGGTCTCGATTATCATTACGATTTCAGCCCGGTAGAACAACAGAAGGATATCTTCCGTAAAAATCTTGAAATAGCACACCGGCGAAACCTGCCGGTTATTATTCATAACCGCAAAGCCATCGACGATACCAGAGCGATCCTGCACGAAGCGGTTACTCTGTATCCGGATTGGCGTAACTTCCCGCCCACGCCGTACAGCCACGACACTGCACCAAAGGGGGTACTTCACTGTTTCGACGGTACACTCGACGATGCATGGGATATGGTGAATATAAATTTCCATATATCGTTTCCGGGTATTCTTACATTTAAAAATGCAAAACAAGCGGTTGAGATCGCCTCAAAATTATCGATTGAGTTTTTTATGCTCGAAACCGATGCGCCCTATATGGCACCGGTGCCGCATAGAGGTAAACGCAATGAGCCCGCGTATGTCAGGATGGTAGCTGAGAAACTCGTCGAGTTGCAAATGCTCTCGCTCGAAGATGTTGCACGCTCCACATCGTATACCGTGTATCGTTTGTTCGGAATTGGTGAACTCGAGCGTCCGAAAATTGCCTATCAAATCAGAGATTCTTTATATCTCAATATCACCCGCCGGTGTAATGCCGATTGTGTATTCTGTGATCGTAAGGGTGAAGCAGTAGTGAAGGGACATAACCTCCGCATTGAAAAGGAACCGTCTGTGGAAGAGATCATCGAGGCGATCGGTGACCCGATGCAATATAAAGAAGTGGTCTTTTGCGGTTACGGTGAACCGACGATCCGGATGAATGCGGTAAAAGAAGTTGCACGGTGGATAAAAAATAAAGGAGGAAAGGTGCGATTGAATACCGACGGGCACGGCGGCGTAATCAACAAAAGAAATATCATTCCCGAGCTTGTCGGGTTGGTAGATACGATATCGATAAGTTTAAATTCTATTGATGCGGAACAGTATGGCCGGCTGATGCGTATCGATGGGAAGCGTTTTCATCAGGCCATGATCGACTTTGCTCGAGAAGCTAAGAAACATATTCCTGAAGTAGTGATGACCGTGGTCGATATGGACGAGATCGATGTCGAAGATGCTCGCCGGTTTGTTGAAGAAGAAGTGGGTGTCGATTTTAAGCGGCGTCCGTATTTTTAATTATGCACTTTCTGCGTAGGCAACCGCCCGCTTTGCATCAACATCGATATCGATGTGCACGAGATTCGGATGACAGCATACCCAGCAATCCTCCACTAACTCCTGATGCATACCTTCGCTCGGGTCGACGACCACTTCATTTTCCTCAAAGCAGTGCGCGCAATTATATGCCGTGAGGTCATCAATCGCAAATACAAATTTTTCCATTCTGAATCCTCCTTTGCTTTGAATAATCTACGAATTTTACAGGAATTTAGAAAGTGTGACCACCATGAATTTAAAAAATTGTCTTGCGTATTACCTGAAATTTGATTTACTTATAAGATATGTTAACCTGAAAAATATTTTATGTAGGAGTATGGATTCATGAAACAACGCCTCCCCGATGTATATTACAATCCTATAAGTATGATAGGAGGGGCGATTGCAATAGTTAGTTTAGGGACGATTCTCTTTTTATTCTTTGTTGACCTGGTTTCGGACCCTGCAATCTACGTCGGTATAATTACCTATATTATATTACCATCTTTTCTTATTATCGGTTTGATACTTGTACCGATCGGTGTTTATTATCAGAAACGGCGGGAAAGGAAGTACGGGAAGAAAAAGCTGAATCTCCCGCGCATTGATCTGAACGATCCGCGGCATCGTTTTGCTTTTTCAATCTTTGCACTCGGAACCATCATGTTGTTGCTCTTATCGGCAATAGGCAGCTACCGGGCATACGAATATACCGACCGGACCGAGTTTTGCGGAGCGTTGTGTCACGAGGTTATGGAACCGCAATTCAGAACGTATCTCGACTCCCCGCACGCGCGGGTACGGTGTGTTGATTGTCACGTAGGTCCCGGTGCAACATGGTTTGTACGCTCCAAGTTAGACGGTGCGTACCAGGTGTATGCTACTATGCGCGATATATATCCGCGCCCGATACCGGCAGGTATAGAGAACCTGCGTCCGGCTCAGGAAACGTGTGAAACCTGCCACTGGCCGCTGCACTTTTACGGTGATAAGAAACGGGTAGAGCAGTACTTTCTCTCAGACCGGAATAATACCAAATGGACGATCAGTCTTTTGGTTCGTACAGGCGGCGGTATGACCGAAACGGGACCGACAGAAGGTATTCACTGGCATATGAATATCGCGAACACGATTGAATATGCTTATATCGATCAAGCGAAGGAGGAAATCGCCTGGGTGCGTGTGGAAGATATGGATGGAGAAACAACCGAGTATTTTTCAACGGAATACCCTGTGTCGGAAGATGAACTGGCAGAGCTTGAAACTCGCGTGATGGATTGTATGGATTGCCACAACCGTCCGACTCACGTATTCGAACCGCCGGTTCAATCGGTTAATCACTCGCTCTCATTTAATCAACTTGATCGCAATCTCCCTTATATCCGCCGTATTGCGGTTGAAGCGCTGACCAGGGAATATAAAACGAAGGATCAAGCACTTGAGGAGTTAGAAGAATATATTACAAATTATTACCGGCAAAACTACCCGAGAGTTTACGATGAACGGAGGGAATCTGTTGACCAGGCAGTCCGTGAAATTCAACGGATCTATACACGAAATTATTACCCGACAATGAACGTGAGTTGGCGGGCATATCCAAATCAGATCGGGCATATGCAGGATCCGGGCTGTTTCCGATGTCATGCAAACAATATGTTTAGCCCGGATGGCGAAAAAATCTCGTCCGATTGTAATGACTGTCATATAATAATGGCTCAGGGAGAAGGTCCTGCTTCTCAACAACTGACAATTGAAGGTCTGGAATTTGAACATCCTGTAGATATCGGTGAGGCATGGAGAGATGTTGCATGCCATACCTGTCATACAGGGACGTGAGCTGGTATTCTATAAAAAACTAAATATGTTATTTTTCGATTTTTTATTTTTCCATTGAGGTGATATTATGCCTAAAGTTGTAAAATATATCGGTATCGCTTTCATTGCATTTGTTTTTATTTCGGCGATATTCGATTCCGTCATCGATGCGTTTGTGGATTATTATTTATTCGATTCACTCGAATTCGCGTCGGTATTCTGGACATACTTGACCACACAATATGTCGTCCAGATAATCTTTTTCCTGTTGTTCTTGATAATCGGCGGTGTTAATGTTGTCTATGCGTACCGCTCGTCATCATATGTCAATCGTATGCTTGACTTAGGTCAGCTCGGTATTTCGCTTAAACTGGTCCGGTGGGTGTTTATCATCTTTTTCCTCCTGCTTGGATGGATGGTAAGTATGTACCCGGCATCGAACTGGCTTCAGGTATTGATGTATTTGCAGCAATCGCCGTTCGGGACCGTCGATCCGGTATTCGGAAAGGATATTTCATTCTATGTATTCTCGATGCCGGTGTACGAGATGCTGCGTAATTTTCTGATAGCCACGCTGGTTATTACCCTCATTGCCACAGCGGTGGTGTACTTTTTCCGTGAGGGTATTCTTGTAGCTCCGCAGGCGGTACACGTAGCCCCCAAAGTTCGTGCGCATGCAGCTATTTTACTGGCACTCTTTTTCGGTATTCAAATTTTCGATTACTGGTTGAGCAGATACGATTTGATGTTTTCTGCAAGCGGAGTCGTTTATGGCATGACGTATGTTGATGAGAACATTAGAGTGCTGGCGTATAACGGTATGATCGTGGTCGCAATTGCCGGTATTGTTCTGGCTATGATCGGAGTGTTCCGCCGTAATTTAAAACAGCCCGTTATCGGACTCGGTCTATTGATTGTCTTTGCTATTATATTGAACGGTATAGTTCCGGGCTTTGTACAGCGCTTTTCCGTCGATCCCAACGAGCTTGAACGTGAACTCCCGTATCTTGAGAATCATATCCAGACTACGCGCGATGCATACGGGTTGAACGAGATAATCGAAAAACCGTATCCGGTCGATTATGAACTCACGCAGGAGGACCTAGACCAAAATCGGCTTACGATCGAAAATATTCCGTTGTGGGATTACCGTCCGCTGCTCGATACGTATCAACAGATACAGACGATCCGGCCATACTATGAATTCAACGATATCGATATAGCCCGATACGACTTCGACGGTGATTACCGGCAGATCATGCTTGCACCGCGCGAGCTCGACCAGAGCCGGCTGCCGGGTGATTCACAAACGTGGGTGAACAAAACATTCATCTACACACACGGATACGGTATTGTTGCCAGTCCGGTAAATGTATTTACTGAAGAGGGGCTGCCCGAATTGTTTATACGGGATATTCCGCCGAGTATGACGATCGATATCGATATCGACAGACCTGAGATATACTTCGGCGAACGAACCAACGAACCGATTATTGTAAAAGCGTCAATTCAGGAGTTCGATTATCCGTACGGTGAAACGAATGTATTCACAACCTATGAGGAAGAAACGGGCGTGAACATTCGTTCGTTTTTCAGGCAGTTAATATTTTCCATTCATTTCGGAAGCATAAATTATCTGATAACCGATTATATATTGCCTGAAAGTCAGATCGTTTATTACCGGAATATTCACGAGCGGGTGCGTAAACTTGCTCCGTTCCTTACGTTCGATCACGATCCATACATCACCATAGTTGACGGACGTTTATACTGGATTTACGACGCTTACACAACGAC
>SKXH01000080.1 GCA_007128495.1 Bacteroidota bacterium | reverse complement strand
TCAGAAAAAATTTGAGCAGCGACTCGCCGAAGCCCGCGCCGCTCTGGAACGCCTGCGGAAATTCGGCGTTACGGGAATCCACGATATAACTACTCCCGAACAGATGAAAGTATTTCAATATTTACGGGATAACGGCGAATTAACAACTCGGGTATACGCACGTCCGACGCTTGACAAATGGAAAGAGCTCGCTGCTGTGGGTATCACTCATGGCTTCGGCGATGAGTATTTAAAGATCGGCGGACTGAAGGGATTTGTCGATGGAATTATGGGAAATTCGACCGCACAATTTTATGAACCCTTCGATCATAACAATGAGTTCGGCATCTGGCGCGATATGATGTACCCGGAAAACAATATGCAGCAACTGATCATCGATGCGGATGCGGCTGGTTTGGTTCCGCAGATTCACGCAATCGGCGACCGTGCGATCGATTCGTTGCTGACAATGTATGAGTACGCAGTCGAAGTAAATGAACCCCGCGATCGGCGTTTCCGTATCATTCATACCCAGCATTTGCGTGATGCATCGGTTGCAGACAGGATCGCCGAAAACGATATCATTGCAGAGATGCAGCCCTTCCACGCAATTGATGATATGCGATGGATGGAAGAGCGAATCGGCGGCCGTGCACGATGGGCGTATGCATTCCGCACACTGCACGATGCGGGAGTCATGCTCTCATTTGGCTCCGACTGGCCCGGCACAAGTGCATCGTGGTATCCCGCCGATCCGCTTCTCGGTATCTATGCTGCAGTAACCCGTAAGACCGTCGAAGGTACGCCCGGGGGCGGCTGGTATCCCGAAGAGCGTATAGATGTAGAGACTGCGCTCAGGGCTTATACAATAAACAATGCATACGCTGCGTTTGAAGAAGCTATCAAAGGTTCGATCTCACCCGGCAAGCTTGCCGATATCGTTGTTCTCGATCGTAATATATTCGAGATCGATCCGATGGAAATCAAAGATGCTCAGGTGACGATGACGGTGCTCGGAGGAGAAGTTATTTATGTTAAGGATTGAGATTGACCGAATAAAGTATATCAAAAAAAACAAAAAATAAACATAACTTGAAACTCATCTCCATACTATTATGAAAGCAAGTCGTGCCGCCGGTGTATTGCTTCCGGGATTACCGTTGATCGGAGCAGCTTTATTTTTGCTATATTTGTCCTCTGTACAAAATACACCTCCAACCTTCGAAACCGGTATAGAGAATAATACTGAAAATCAAAGATCAACGCCTACCTCATTAAATGTACCTAATCTGGAGCTAATCGATTTTGAATATTGGGTATCGATTAAGGCGGAATTCTGGTGGCGGTATGCGTATCGGCTGGAGTTCCGTAGTAAATCACACAATAGTAAAGAAGTAAGAGCCAGTATAAAATATATCGATTCCGATGGTGCGGTGATCGATTCAACTACTACAAATATATTGACGATACCGGCGGGTGAGGAGAAAAGCTTTACCGGTCATTCTCTTATCGGTCTCCCGGGTGCAAAGGAAGTAGAGGATGCGGAGGTTTCCATTATAAAATATGAGCGGTGAGGTGGTGATGCTGGCTTGCGGTCTTGCTTGGTTATACGGAATAAAGAGTCGGGATATGAATAGTTTTTCTGGGGGGCTTAAATTTCAATTTTAAAAGAAGAATTTCCAAACTTTAAGTTCCCATGTGGAACATCAAGATGGGGCAGGACACAGAACTCCCAAATTTGTAAAAACATCAGAAACATAATCCGTTAAAACTCTTTATTGTCGGACATCGATAGTAACCCTTTCACACATTACTCAAGGCATTTGAAATGAGAATATTTTTATGTATAATAATGATAAATCTGCTTAATAGAAAATAAATTGAAACCTTCGACAATATTTTATGGTTTAGTATTACACAGCCGACCTATACTATTATATTTTAGAGTTACTTATCCCATTCACTAATTAAGAAAGGATCAAGTCATGGATACAACATCAAAAGTAATCGTGGGCTTTATCGCCGGTGTATCAGTCGGTATGGTACTCGGTATTTTATATGCGCCCCAGAAAGGAGCGACAACGCGAAAGCGGATTGCCCGTCGAAGCGGCGATATTGTCGATGATGTCAGAGATGCGTTTGATGATTCGGTTGACGGAATCAAGAACAAATATGAAACCACTAAAAAAGATGCGAAAAAGTGGGTGGATAAAGTAAAAAAATAATACTTGAAATATAATTCGATTAATGGAAACGCGAATGAGGCAGATAGATCGTTTCAGTCAATAAGTTATGAGGATCTGCATCATTCGCGTTTTTGTATTTAAAGGATAGGAATGATAAAAGTATTTTTTCTTTGTTGTTTTTGTTCTTTATCCAGATTATTTTCTATAAATGATGAAACATCTGAAAAAGATTCGACTATGTTCCACCAAAAACAAAAAACCCTTGCAAGCCAACAACTTACAAGGGTTTCGGTACCGGAGGAGGGACTTGAACCCCCGACACGTGGATTATGATTCCACTGCTCTAACCACCTGAGCTACTCCGGCAAATATCAGAAACAATAATATAATCTTAAAACCCCAAAAAATCAATAATAAAGCACCGTTTGAAGTTGTCAAGTAGTTTTACTATACTATTACTCTGAAATTATTTCCGCTACTATTGGATTGATGAGTATATGTCTGTAGCCACAAAACCTGAACGATGGGTGATGAACCCGCAGAAAGTCAAGTCGCTGGAAGAGTCTTTCAGGCGGTGCAAGCATATTGCGCGGAGGCATTATGAGAATTTCCCGGTTGGATCGGCTCTCATACCGCGCCATCTTCAGCCGTTTGTGTTTGCAGTTTATGCCTTTGCCCGGACGGCGGACGATTTTGCCGATGAGCCGGGATATTCGGATGCCGAGCGTATTTTGTATCTGAATGAGTGGGAGGAGCTTTTCCTGAAATCGCTCGAGACTCAGACACGCCACCCGATTATGTGGGCGGTCGCGGAAACGATCCGCGCCAAAGATCTGCCGGTTGATTTGTTTCTCGATCTCCTTTCTGCCTTCAGGCAGGACGTAACGGTCAAACGGTATAAAAACTTTTCAGATGTAATGGATTACTGCCGCCGCTCGGCCAATCCGATCGGACGTTTGCTGTTGATGATATTCGGTTATAGAGATCCGGAGTTGTATCGCTATTCAGATGCGATCTGTACCGGATTACAGCTAACCAATTTCTGGCAGGATATATCGATCGACATACAAAAAAACAGAATTTACATTCCCGATGAGGATATGCTTTCTTATGCGGTAGGTGAAGCGGACCTTGAGCATACTGTTTGCAGCCCGAATCTCAAAGACCTTATCCGATTTGAGGTCGAGCGGACTGATGCTCTGTTTAAAATGGGAAGACCGTTGTTGAATCACATACGGGGAAGATTTAAGTATGAAATAAAGTTTGTTTTAATAGGAGGGAGCACCATACTCCGGAAAATCGAAAAAATCGATTACGATGTAATTAATAAACGGCCGAAACTGTCGGTTCGGGATACGCCGTCATTCATATATCAATTCTTTTTGACTTAATTAGTATACTATAGTATGTCTACTGAAACCGCTACCACCATAACGAAGAACAGCCGGTCAAGTTTTTACTACTCTTTTAATCTTCTTCCCAAAGAACAACGGGATGCTATTTATACCGTGTATGCATTTTGTAAAAAGACCGACGATATTGTGGATGAGCATAACGGCAAAATAGACGAAAAAGAACAACTGTTGACAAGGTGGCGGCAGGAGTTCGAAAAATCCATTAACGGAAATTCTTCATCGCCGTTACTGAATAAAGTAAGTCATACCGCCAGAAAGTTTCATATACCGGTCGAACATTTTTCCGAGTTGATTCGGGGTGTTGAGATGGATTTAAACAGAAACCGGTATGCTACTTTTGATGATCTCTATACCTATTGTTATCGTGTTGCTTCGACGGTGGGCTTGATATGCGCCGAGATATTCGGGTACACCAGAGATCATACTAAACAATATGCAATCGACCTCGGAATTGCATTGCAACTCACAAATATTATGCGGGATGTTCAACCCGATCTTGCCCGCGACCGCATTTATATCCCGCAGGAAGATTTGGAGCTGTTCGGATATTCCGAAAAAGATTTGCACGATAATATCTATGATAGCAGGTTTGTGGGTTTAATGCGTCATCAGGCCGAACGGGCGCGCTCATACTATGCAAAGGCAAATGAAAATCTTGCCCGGGAGGATGAAAAATATTTTTTTGCAGCCAGGATTATGGAGAAGATTTATTTTGCTATCCTGCAAAAGATCGAGCGGAATAATTTTAATGTCTTCAACAACAAAGTTCGTTTGAGCCGGGCTCGTCAGCTTCTTATTGCAATAAATATCTGGTTCAGTCATAGAGTGCTTCCTGTTCGATGAAAAAAGTAATCATTGTCGGCGGCGGTTTGAGCGGACTTGCGGCTGCCGTTAAACTTACATCTGCCGGCTATTCGGTACAGATCCTCGAGCAGGGATCCCAGCCGGGCGGCCGTACTTATTCCTTTCGCGAAAAACAATCCGGGGATGTTCTCGATAACGGTCAACATATTCTGCTGGATTGTTATAAGCATACATTACAATATATTTCAACGACCGGCGCCGATAAATTTATCACAACCGATCCGGAGTTAAATCTCACATTCGTCCATGCCAGATGGGGAACAGCACGGGTTCATATATCCCGAAAGGTCCCCCCCCGTGCGGCATTGATCAGCGGCTTATCGGGGTATTCCTTCCTCTCTTTTACCGATAGAATGCGTTTACTTAAACTCGGACACAAATTGTTTACTACCGGTGAGAAATATCTGCAAGATATTCAGGACCTCACTATAGAGGAGTGGCTTAAAAAAACAAAGCAAAGCGATAAGGCCAAACGGTGTTTCTGGTATCCGCTTGCTATTGCCATTATGAATGAATCGCCCGACCGCGCATCGGCGGAGGTTTTTGTTCGAACGATGAAGCTGGGTGTGTTCGATCAACACGGACCATCATCTATTATAACACCGTTGCGGGGGTTGAGTGAAGTGTTTGTGATTCCCGCAGTTACCTATATATCGAAACACGGTGGTCGTGTTGATTGTAACAAGAGGGTCACCGATATTAAGCGTGACGGGGATAACGTGAGATCGGTTGCACTGCAGAATAACTCAGAAGTGCAGGGGGATGCGTTTATCTTTAGCGGACAGCCGGTTCATATGCAATCATTTCTTGACGATGCAGGTGTTGACTTCGGCCGAGATGGTGAAATAAATTATGTACCGATTATCACGTGTAATATCTGGTTCGACAAAGAACTTGAAATTCCGGTACGTGTGGGAATGATAGATACTGCATTTCATTGGATATTTAAAAAAGAGCCGTCGTTTACAGAGTCGACCGGACGGGGGTATGTTTCAATGGTTATGAGCGGGGCAAGAGGGTATGTTGGAATGGACGGAGAACAGTTGCTGAAAACCGCTCTGGAGGAACTCCGGGCGTGCCTGCCGGCCGCGCGGGAGGCACATGTTAAATATTACAGGATAATAAAAGAACGCCGGGCGACGGTGTCGATAACTCCGGCGGTGCAGAAAAAACGTCCGGATGCTGTAACAAATTTTAAAAATCTCTTTATAGCCGGCGACTGGACGCAGACGCAATTACCGGCAACAATAGAAGGTGCGATTATGAGTGGCAACCGTGCGGCGGAAAAGGTGATGCAAATTAAGTAAATGTGTATGATGTGATTTTTTATATACTATTGAATAGAGGAAGAGAACATAAGGAATAGTGAAGCCCCGACCAAAAACGATTCACTGGGCATTGTCGAAGAATTAATCGAGCTTTTGTAATAGTACAGGATCAACAAATCCTCGGCAACTGCTCGCCCGCCAGCATATCTACCACGCGCTTGCCTCCGATCGAGGTTTTGAGCAGAACATACCCGTGATGATCATCTACAACTTCACCAATGATCTTAGCGCCTTTTCCTTGAGGATTTTTATGCATTACATCGAGAATCCCGTCTGCTTCACCGGCAGGAACTACGGCCAACAGTTTACCCTCGTTCGCTACGTAGAGAGGATCAAGCCCGAGAATCTCACAAGCCGCTTTAACCGATTCAGGTACCGGGATTTCCGATTCATCGAGAACTATGCCTTTGTTCGATGCTTTGGCAAGTTCGTTAAGCGAGCTTGACAGACCGCCGCGGGTCGGGTCGCGCATCCAGTGGATAGTTTTACCGGCATTCAGCATATCCTGCACGAGTGAATTAAGCGGTGCGGTATCGCTTTTAATTTCGGTTTCGAATTCCAATCCTTCACGGATCGACATTATTGCAATGCCGTGCTCGCCGATCGGACCATTAACGATCAACTTATCTCCCGCCCGCACACGCCGGGGCGAAATTTCTATTCCATCATCGATAATTCCGATTCCCGATGTATTAATGAAAATCTTGTCGCCTTTTCCTTTCTCCACTACTTTGGTATCGCCGGTAACAAGCATCACACCTGCTTGCTTGCAGGCATTCTTCATATCGTTGACGACGCGTTCGAGTTCCTCAAATGGCATTCCCTCTTCGAGGATCATACCCGCGCTGATGTACAGCGGACGCGCACCCCCGACTGCAAGATCGTTTACCGTACCATTCACAGCAACATCACCTATGCTGCCGCCGGGAAAAAATATTGGGTTGACAACATATGAATCAGTTGTGAATGCTACACGTGTGCCGTTGATATTTATCACCGCCTGATCACCAAGCGGAGAGAGGAACTCATTTGTAAACGCGGGGAGAAATAGCTGATCTATAAGTTCGGCAGAAAGTTTACCACCGCTTCCGTGGCCGAGGATGATCTTGTTAAAGTTTTTATTCATAGTAAGTTTTCTTATACCGCAGAGACATGGAGAAACAGGGAACACAGAGTAAAGAATTTTATTTCTCCATGTTCATTACTTTTATCCGGTACCTGTACGATACCGCCCGTAATTATAATACGCCGCACACGCTCCTTCGGATGAGACCATTGTCGCACCGAGCGGGGTCATCGGTGTGCATTCTTTGCCGAATGCAGGACACTCGTGCGGTTTTTTCACTCCCTGCAGTACCAATCCGCTTATACACAACTCTGATTCTTTCGAATTAATACTCGAGATATCGGCAAATATTTTTTCAGCATCGTGTTCGGCAAATTCTTCTTTTAAACGATACCCGCTGTTCGGTACAACGCCAATTCCACGCCAACTCCGGTCGCCGATTTCAAATACTTTATAGATTGTTTCTTTCGCGGGAATATTCCCTTCGCGCGTTACTGCGCGGGTATATTGATTCTCAACTTCGTACCTGCCTTCTTCAAGCTGTTTGATGAGCATATAAATTCCCTGGAGTAGGTCGAGCGGTTC
>SKXH01000107.1 GCA_007128495.1 Bacteroidota bacterium | reverse complement strand
CTCAACAGATTACCGACAACCGGCACGCTCTGCGAAGCATCGAGCACGTGAATTGTCGAACCCGAATACTGAGGTGCAATCTTTACCGCTGCATGAACTTTAGAGGTCGTCGCGCCGCCGATGAGGAGCGGTTTATCGAATCCCCGTTCTTCCATTGACTTTGCAACGTGCACCATTTCATCGAGCGACGGTGTGATTAGTCCGCTCAAGCCGACAATGTCAGCTTTTTGTTTCTCGGCTTCATCGAGGATTTTATCGGCCGGCGTCATAACACCGAGATCAACGACATCATAATTGTTACAACTCAGTACAACACCGACAATATTTTTTCCGATATCGTGTACGTCACCCTTGACCGTTGCGAGCAGAACTTTACCTTTTTCGCTCGTATCCTTCACCCTTTTCTTTTCCTCTTCAAGATAGGGAGTGAGATACGCAACAGCTTTTTTCATAACACGAGCGCTTTTCACGACCTGCGGCAGGAACATTTTCCCCGAACCAAACAGTTCGCCGACAACATTCATGCCATCCATTAACGGCCCTTCAATGACATCGAGCGGCTTGTCATATTTTTGGCGCGCTTCTTCGGTATCATCCTCAATATAATCGACAATGCCTTTCACCAATGCATGTTTTAACCGCTCTTCAACACTACCCTCACGCCATTCATCCTTCTTGACCGCTCCTTTTTCTTTTTGCTTTACTTTCTCGGCAAACTCTATTAATCGTTCGGTTGCATCGTCCCGACGATTCAAGAGCACATCCTCCACCCGTTCAAGCAATTCATCCGGTATATCCTCATACACCTCAAGCTGTCCTGCATTAACGATCCCCATATCCATACCCGCTTTGATTGCATGATAGAGAAATGCCGAGTGCATTGCTTCGCGTACGGCATCGTTACCGCGGAATGAGAACGATATATTGCTCACTCCGCCGCTCACCTTGGCAAGCGGCAGATTCTCTTTGATCCATTTCGTGGCTTTAATATAATCAACCGCATAATTATTATGCTCTTCCATACCGGTAGCCACTGTAAGTATATTCGGATCGAATATAATATCCTGCGGTGGAAAGCCGACTTCTTCGGTAAGTATTTTATACGCACGTTCACAAATCTCAATACGCCGTTCATACGAATCGGCCTGGCCTTTTTCGTCGAATGCCATCACGATTACCGAAGCACCGTACCGCAGGATCTTTGTTGCCTGCTCTTTAAATACTTCTTCGCCCTCTTTCATGCTGATCGAATTAACGACGCCTCTTCCCTGCAAACATTTCAATCCGGCCTCGATGACAGACCATTTTGATGAATCAACCATTATTGGCAGTTTTGCGATATCGGGCTCGGATGCCATCAGATTCAGGAACTTCGTCATCACTTCCTCCGACTCGAGCATTCCCTCATCCATATTGACATCGATCAATTGTGCGCCTCCTTCAACCTGATCTTTTGCTACCGAAAGCGCTTCCTCGTAATTTTCTTCTTTGATCAGCCGCGCAAATTTCCGTGAGCCGGTCACATTGGTACGTTCACCCACGTTGACAAAATTAGTTTCCGGTCGGATCACCAGCGGCTCGAGTCCGCTTAACCGTAGATATGGTTCATGCTCGGGAATTTCCCGCGGTGTATATTTTGATGCAACATCTGCGATCATTTTTATATGCTCGTCAGTCGTACCGCAGCACCCGCCGACAATATTGAAAAATCCGTGCTTTGCAAAATCGTCGAGCTGCTTTGCCATAGCATCGGGCGATTCATTGTATTCACCGAATTCATCGGGCAAGCCGGCGTTCGGATATACACTGACAAAGCACGTCGCAGCTTTGGATAATGCTTCAATATGCGGGCGCATCTGCTTTGCACCGAGCGCACAATTTAATCCCACACTTAAAAGATTTTTTGTATGAGAGATGGATATCCAGAACGCTTCAACGGTTTGCCCGGAAAGGGTACGACCGCTTTGGTCGACGATAGTTCCGGAAACCATCGTGGGAATATCACGGTTCAGTTCGTCGCCGAGTTCCTGAATTGCATACAGCGCTGATTTACAATTCAATGTATCGAAGACCGTCTCTACCAGAAGAATATCGGCGCCGCCGTCCAGTAGACCCCGTGCCTGTTCGCCGTATGCTTTCACAAGATCGTCGAATGTAATTGCACGATAACCGGGATTATTAACGTCGGGAGAAAGCGATGCCGTTTTATTGGTTGGTCCGAGAGCGCCGGCGACAAATCTCGGTTTATCCGGATCCTTTTTGGTGTATTCCTCCGCCGCTTCTTTCGCGAGCTTTGCCGATTTACGGTTGAGCTCGTAGGCGAGGTCTTCCATTTTATAATCCGCTTGTGCGATAGAGGTACCGCTGAAGGTGTTCGTCTCGATGATATCGGCACCCGCATCAAGATATTTTCGGTGGATCTCCTGTATCACATCCGGCCGGGTAAGCGATAAGAGATCATTGTTACCCTGTAAATCGCCCGGATGGTTTTTGAAACGTTCTCCCCGGAAATCCTCTTCCTTGAGTTTATATAACTGTATCATTGTACCCATGGCGCCGTCGAGCACAAGGATACGTTCGTGCAATATATCACGTAACTTTTGTAAAGTTTTTTTCATGTTGAAATTCTATTATTAATGAAACAAATGAAATTAACTGCAAGAAACCAATTGTCCTGCGTCAGTTTTTACCAAACAATTCGGGAACGACACCGGGAATAAATGTGAGAGAATACATCTCGACACCGGTGTTTTGGGAGGAAATTTTAATCACATGTTCGGACGGCTCTTTATTTGCGACAAGATGGATCAAGCGTGGTGAATCAACTTTAATATAGGATCGCCGTTCTGCATCTATCTCGATATCGCCGCCTTTATTTTCGTGAGTGAGGTAAGAACCATCCTGCAATACATCCAGCCGGATCGTATCTCTGCCTTCGTGGCCTATCAAGGCAAAAACCTCACGGCCTTCGTACCGTATAACAATATATCCTTCATCGGATACGGGTTGTTCGAGTACCACCGAATGTCTACCGCTTCGCCATATGCCGTCAAGATAAAACCTGCCGGGCAAATAAACTCCCGGATCGTCGTATGTATATAACGACTCCGGATTGAATCCTTCATTATTACCCATATTGCCTTTTAAATAGCCGAAATAAATTCGGGGTGTTTCGCGTGTACAGATAACACCGGGCTGTTCTTCGGGTCTGTGTGCATCCATTGGTGCGGGCAGCGCATCGAGAATACCGCTATTTTTTAAAAGAACCTGAACATCCCGTTCTATCGATTGCTGCTGACCCCTGCCATGATACTGTGAACGAATACTGCCATCTTGATCTATTAAAACAATCGCAGGTGTTTCATTGTTCTGGTATAATTCAAAGGTCGCCCGCTTATTATCCATCAATACCGGAAATTGTACATTTCTTTCATACAATAATTCTTCGAGCGGTTCAACTTTGCCGGCAAATTCGAAGGCGGGTGTATGAACTCCAACTACCATCAGTCCGTCTTCATAGTATCTATCGTACAACTCTTTTATATATTCGAGCATACGTAATGACCTGATGCAGGTGTAGTCCCAGAAAAATAGCAGTACTGCATTGCCGCGCAGCGTTTGGATCGAGAGCGGTGCAGAATTCAACCAGTATACACCTTGTAATTCGGGCGCCGTATGTGTTCGTTGATCGATCATCATAGGTAAAATATAACGATAGATATAGTTAAATACAAATACAATTATCGATTATTAACAATAACAACAAATTCTCCCTTACGCGGGTTTCGGTCAAATTGTTTATGTAACGCTCCCAACGTATCGCGGTAAATCGTTTCTTTTTCTGTAGTTAGGTCGAATGCGATCGCCGCCCGACGTTCACTTCCGAGTATATTTTTCAAATCTCTGAGCAGCGGTTTTATTCTATACGGAGCTTCAAGAATAACCAATAATCGTTTTTCCTTTTTCAAATCACGGAGTTGTTTCTGCCGGATATCCCTTTTGGGCGATAACCATCCGGCATAGAGGTAACTGTCGATTGAAAATCCGGAAAGTTGTAACGCGGGTATAATTGAATTTGCACCCGGTATCGAGGTCACGGTAATATTTTTCTCAATGCATCGCTGCACCAGGCGGGTACCGGGATCGGCTATGAGCGGTGAACCGGCATCGGAAACAAGCGCGATACTTTTATCATCCATCAACATATCAACGATACGATCGGTTTGTTCTCCTTCGTTATGTTCGTTGAGCGGGATGACATCCCGTTCGATTTCGTATGCTGCCAGTAATCGTTTTCCCTCTTTTACTTCCTCGCACACAACAGCATCTGCATGGCGCAAAATATCCAACGCGCGAAGTGTTATATCTCTGCTGTTACCTATGGATATAGCGACAAGATAGAGTATGGATGGTGAACTCATACATTTTTATAGTCTATAGGAGGCAGCCCGAGTTTTTCACGGCGCTGCATATCCCATTCTTTTGCGAAGAGTATGATGATGGCGGTTGTGGGCAGTGCAATAATAAGACCGACAAAGCCAAGAAAATAACCGAAGATCAACAGCGTCATGATCAAAACCACCGGATGCAGCCCGATAGGTTTTCCGATTATAAAGGGTGCAAGCACATAATTCTCCAGAACGGCAAGTGCACCGATACTCAGCACGGCAAGCGAGGCCCGCAATAATATCGGAGGTTCCGAAAGGAATCCCACAATCCCTGCAAGGATCATCGTTACAATCAATCCAAAATACGGAATGAAGTCCAGGAAGAACGTTATTATTGCCAGAACGGCAGCATACTTGACCCCGAATATCCATAACAATAAACCGGCAAGCGATGCATTAATGCTTGCAAGCACGATATAACCGCGGATATACCTGCCGAGCAGCTTATCGATCTTTCGAAAATAATAAACAACAGTCGGCTGGAATTCATCGGGGATCATAACCTTCACGCGCCGCTTAACCGCCGGAAAATCCTTCATTAAAAAGAAAGATAAAAACGGAACAACCACAAGGTTGATCAACTGTGTGATCATACCCGACAAACTGAGAAAGAAATCGAACATCGCCTGCAGGATCAGAACGGAGAAATTCTCCAGAGTGGGTACAATCTCCACATTTACAAAATTTCGAACATTTTCTGCAGGAATACCCGCGCCCTCCAACCGGTCAAATAATTCTCCTTCGCGCAGCCATTCACCGATATCCGCAATCGCGCTGGATATGCCTTGAAGTAGTTCGTTAAACTGCTGTACAAGTACCGGCATCAGGAGGATAAGCAGCAGAACAATTATGGTTGTTACAAGAAGGATGAAGCCGAGAGCGCTCGCCCAGCGCGGAATTTTCTTTTTCTCAAGCCGGTCGATAAATGGATTGAACACATATGCTATGCCGAAAGAAATGATCAGCGGTACGAGAATACCGCTTATCATATATAAAAACCAAATGATGAATAGTAATATAGTTGTCCACAATAACCGGCGCACCACACTGTTATCCCGAAGCGGATACAGTATGAATACAATGACGGCGAAGACTAAAAATGGTGAGACTACAATTTCAATGGTATACAGGAAGATGACCAACAAAACAAGCGCAGCAACAATGACGATGCCTACTTGATATTGTGCCAGCTGCGAGAATGTCGATTCCTGATTTTTCTTGGCCATTCAATAATACTTTTATTCACTCCCTGTATGTCCGAATCCGCCCGCTCCTCGACCGGTATCATTAACCGCATCGACTACATTCCACTCCACCCGTGTAACCGGTGCCACAACCATTTGTGCAATCCGTTCTCCCCGCCGAACCGTAAAAGGATGATCACTAAAATTCATAAGAATAATTTTAACCTCGCCCCGATAATCCGAATCTATTGTCCCCGGTGCATTGAGAATACCGATTGAGTGTTTAGCAGCAAGCCCGCTCCGGGGTCGGATTTGAGCTTCATACCCGTGCGGTAATTCAATGATGAAACCGGCCGGGATTACTTTAGAAGTTCCGGGTTCGATAACGACATCGGTCGGCACCGCTGCCCTGACATCCATACCGGCCGAACCTTCGGTTGCATAGCCGGGAAGGGAAACATCGTCGGTTGAACTATCGATCCGGTATATTTTAACTTTTAGTCTTTCCAAATGATTGGTATTGTTCGTGGGTATAATTATATATTGTAAAAATGTAGTAATAACCGTAACGAAAATCAACTGATCGATTCACCATTACCATTTTGCATTTTCCCGCTGCACGCACTCGTCCCCGACAAGTCGGTAAAGTTTGAATGAGAGAATATTTTAGTGAAAATATGTTTAATTGAAACGGTACTGGTTGGCGGTCGTTTAATTTTCTGTTGTATCGGGAAACAGGTGGAAATATACGGAATCCGGTGAGAACATAAGTTGTTCCGGATCATCCAGAACTTTTTCAAGTTCCTCCTTGAGCCGGTTTAGATCAAATTCGAGCTGCTCCATATTTTGCTCGAAAACTTCATCAAACTGATAGTACTCGTGAGGTATTCTTACCGTATCTCCCCCGGTATACGATGGAAGCTGTTCACGGAGTATAGAGGATCGACGCTGCATTATTTTCGATAGTTCACGGAGCTGTTTGAAATGGTCTTCCTGAAAATGTGGTAGTGCCATCGAATCGAGCTTAATACTTTGCCCTGCTATCCCGGGACGATCCAGATGAGTAAACACCTGTATGTGCGGACTTTCCCCGTTAGCTTGAAATTGAATACGGGTATTATGCAATCTCGATGCGAGTGCTTCGCCTACAGTACGCCGTATTTGCTCCGCATCGACTATTTGATCTTTAAATTGCGAGAAATCCGGTATATGAATTTCTTTCGATATAACCGTATCGGGGCGAACGATTATAAATGACCGGTTTTGCGATCTCTTTTCAGTTTCTGTGTCTGTTTGTTCCTGACCCCGGACCTCAGCTCTCACCTCAACTCTCCCATCGGGTGAGGGCGTTACCTGGATCTGAAAAGGAGCACCGCGAGCACCTGCTGCCGATGCAAGGTGAGGAAAGCGGCCTTCTTCAGGTATATGCAGTTCGGGATTGAACCTGTTAAGTACAGTATTTAACTTGAGCCGTTGTGCGGGTTTTAATTGTTCGGCAACAGAAGCGATAATGAATTTATCAAGTCCTGCCAACTCGGGGCTTATGACAATCTCTTCATCATCTGCAATAAACGCAGAAGAACGCACAATATCCCTGTACCCGGTAAGCACCGAATCGATCGCGTGGATTTGCCCTTCGGTCACCTCGAGGTGGGCATAAAGCTCCGAAAGCGACGGCGCTTCCCTTGCTCTGCCGGCGTCGGCAAATTCGAGATCGTATTGCTGATCTCCATCGCTTTCCACCTTCAGGCCATGCCCATCGGCTTCCGGGATTGAAAGGATGCCGCTGACCGCAAAGCGTATCATATCATCATTGGTGACGCCATCAAATAGCGG
>SKXH01000138.1 GCA_007128495.1 Bacteroidota bacterium | reverse complement strand
ATTAGAAGTGGAAATTCTTCGCAGGAACTCGAATTAGATGAAATAAGTGAATATATAAATGCTCGTTTTGAGTAATTAAGAGCAGATATATTAACTGACTATTTTTATAAGAAGAATATCTCTAAATGGGTTCGGGAAGAAAAATACAAAGAACATCAACATATACAGGAACATCCGAAGATGAATTCGAACCTGGCTCCGGTGGACGTATATTACATTATAGAAACGAAGTAATATCGAAACTTAAAGTTAATATCTTGAATTAATAAGGAATGTTTGTGATGAAAAAAACTGAATTTGTAAAGAACCGGTACGATAAAATTCTTGAAGAAGTTCAAAAAGAAGTGCGTGATGCACATACTCAAACAACCACCAGACAAGAATTGATCAAGAATATCGAAGAAGAATTTGGCAGGAGAATCATTGTATATGTCGCGAAATTAAATTACCCGATAGGTTATGACGATATACATATTTTTGGTAGCATGCTTGAATCCGTTGGTGATTCCGATAAAATAGATTTGGTTATACAAAGCGGGGGAGGTTCAGGGAGTGTTGCCGAAAAGATAGTGGATATGATCCGCCATTACTGTAGAAAGGAATTCCGGGTTATTGTCCCCAATATCGCAAAGAGTGCCGCCACGATGATCGCACTTGCATCCGATGAGATCGTGATGGGAGTTACTTCTGAATTAGGTCCAATTGATCCACAAACCCAGGTTATACAAGCCGGCGCTCCTCAGTGGATATCGGCGCAATCATTTATAGATGCACGAAATCGTCTTGAGACATTAACCGAAGATGCTATTCGAAATGGAAAACCACATCACGCCTTTATTGCACAGCTATCATCACTCAATAGTGCATTTATAGATCATTGTGAAAAATCAATAGATTTCGCAAAAGATTTCGTCAGTAAGTATCTTATAGCAAACATGTTAAAGGACAATAAGGAGGCAGAATCATTAGCTAATGAGATTGCAAAGGATCTCACCTCTGCAAGCAAATATTTTATACATGGACGAACCATTAGTGCACGTGCAATAAAAGAAAATCACCCATTAAAAGAATTGAATGTACGGGAATTAAAGAAGGAAAGTGATGAATGGAAAATGTATTTTGAGTTATATCTGCGCTCGGAGTTATTTCTTGATATGGACAACAAACCGAAACAAAGGAAGGGGAAATTATTTGAGTCTTCTGAATTTTCTATGGTTACTTCATTCCCGGCATAAAAAAAGTCCACCGGTAAATGGACTTGATTTATTGAAAGAATTTATAGATGTTTTTAATCAATAAATTGGATCACATTGACCTCATCATCCTGATTATCTAAATCTATGATAGGTCTTGTTTTGTCATCGAATTTTTCAGTTGCTTCCTGAGTTTGCTTTGCAATTTCGACAATTTCAAGGATTTCCATTAACTCAGGATCGTGTAGATCTTCTTTACTATTTCTCTGTTTTGAGGAACTCATAATTTATTTTAAATTAATGATGTTACGATTTTCGTAACTAAAGTTATATATTTCTATTTTAATTGTCAATGTGTTTAGTCAATTTTCCGGTATTTTGAAAAAGGTATAATTTTTCCAGTTATGAGAAGTTTACTCTTAAAATTAAAGAAATCTGGAAGATTTGCAATAAACGCAAAAAACGCCAAGCATCGGGGCTTAGCGTTTTTCGATCTCAATCTTCCGAACGGAAAGACGAGCATAAAAACGACAAAACCTTGTGCGCTATTTTCGAGGAACCTTCCGCATACCCGCTATAAAAACGGGCAGGTTCGCCAACGCCGGAGAGCCCCACGCACAAGGCCTTACTTTTCAGTAGTAATAAAGGACATTTTAGATTTAATTTCCAAGATTCATAAGTCATAAAATTAATTTTATGTCACTCCGCTTCCGAAAATCAAAATCACTCGGTAAAGGCGTCCGGCTCAATCTTTTCAAGAAAAGTGCTGGGTTGAGCTTTGGCAGCAAGGGTGCACGCATTGGTGTTGGTAAAAGAGGGCTGTACACAAGTGCCGGAATTCCGGGTACCGGATTGTATGGAATATCTTCCGTTGGCTCCGGAGGAAAGCGGCGGACACAGCAAAAAGAAGAAACAGAACCGATGACTGGGGAGGATTACGGGGCGGTTGCGTCGGGATGTTTGGGTGTTATCGTTGTTGGTGTGGTGCTCTATTTGTTGTTTACCAATACGCTTGCCGGTATTCTGGTCGGCGCTGCTGCTCTTATCCTGTATCGGGTATATCTTAACACACCAAAACAAAAAGTAAAGCGGTTAATAGAATCGGCTGTAAGCTTGGTCGAAAACGGTGATGCAGCAAAAGGTATCGAGCTTCTCAAGAAAGCAAGGGAGATCCAGCCCGATAGTGAGCAGGCAACTTATCTGCTCGGCGCGGCACTCAACAACGAGGGAAAACACGAAGAAGCACTATCCCATCTTACCGAAATTCTCAACCGGTATCCTGATAACGATTATTTGAAACTGCTTGTCGCAAATGCGTATTACCGGACCGGGAAGTATGACGATGCCATACCGCTCCTGCAATCCATTCCAGAGGACAATGAAAATTACCTGAAAGTCATTAACATCCTTGCTGCTTGCTTTTATGAGAAAGAGCAGTACAACGTTGCAATCGAGATACTGCAACGGGCGCCGCTGCGGAAACGTAAACTGGACGACGACCTGAAAGAGATCCATTACAATCTCGCCGCAGCATACGAAAAGATCGGGGATAAGAAAAGTGCACAGCGACACTATAAACGTGTGTATTCAAATGATGTAAATTTTCTGGATGTGAAGGAGAAGGTGGAGAACAAAGAATAATTTAATCTCATATATCCCGTGTAAAGTTTGCGCACTAATGATGAAGGTTTAGCTGCCCATCCCGTCGCCGGTTCGCGATACCATTCTTCATACACGAACCCTTGAAATCCAGGTAATAAATGCTGCCGGATGAGCACAGTTTTGGACACACCGTCCACGTAAGTTTTTGTGTGACAACGTGCGTTTGCTGATTCGTAATCAGCAGGCCGGCGGTTCAAGTCCGCCCACCGGCACCAAATAAATATTTCAAACTAGAACTGAATTTTTGTAGTGTGTGTTATATTCAATGCTGTACGGGTAAATATGTTAAACACGTACAAGGAGGAAACATTATGGATTTTGTACCACTGATAGGACGCATTTTATTCTCGGTCATTTTCATTATGAATGGCCTTAATCATTTTACCAGCTTGGGGGATATGACGGCTTATGCAGAAGCAATGGGAGTGCCTTTGCCAACATTGGCTGTCATTATAACGGGTATTATGATGTTGCTGGGAGGATTAAGCATCCTTCTTGGATATAAAGCCAAAATCGGTGCAATATTACTGGTTGTGTTTCTAATACCTACAGCGTTTATAATGCACTCGTTTTGGGCATTTGACGATCCACAGCGAGCACAGGTAGAGATGGCTCAATTCTTGAAAAATATTGCTATGGCTGGTGGTGCCCTGTTTTTCTTGTACTTCGGCAGCGGTCCGAAGAGTATTGAGAAAAAAGAAGAGTAATTTGAGATGGTATGAATATATAGAGTATCTTCGTCAATCAAGCACCGATTGACGGAGATATTTTTTCACAGTTTCATTCCGGTTTTTCACATAATTCCGTTAACACGCCGTGGGTCGATTTCGGATGGAGAAAAGCGATGTTCAATCCCTCGGCGCCTTTGCGGGGTTCGCGGTCGATTAATTGAATGCCTTGCGAGTCGGCTTCTGCGAGCGCTTCCCGCAGATTTTCCACCGCATACGCTATATGATGAAAACCTTCTCCCCGTTTCTCAATATGTTTGGCAATAGGTCCGTCGGAAGTGGTGGATTCAAGCAGTTCGATCTTCGTGTCACCTATTTTTAAAAACGCGGTCTTAACTTTCTGATCCTCTACCTCTTCAATCTTATAACATTTCAATCCGAATACCTCTTCATAAAATTTAATCGACTTCTCAAGATCCTTCACCGCAATCCCGATATGCTCAACTTTTGTCAATCTCATTGTTAATTTATTATTGTTTATTGATTATTGTTTATTTTTTAGGATAGCCCAGCTCTTTTTTCAACTTCCAACTTCCAACTTCCGATCTCTGATCTCTGACCTCTGACCTCTGCTTTCTGCCTTCTGCCTTCTGCCTTCTTTACACCGTCACAGTATCTTCATACTCGCCGAACACCTCCCGCAGTGTGTCGCATATTTCTCCTACGCTCGCGTATTCACGGACTGCATCGAGTATATACGGCATAAGATTATCGTCACCTTGAGCTGCTGTTTTCAGTGCTGCGAGTTTGCCCTTTACTGCTTCGTAATTTCGCTCTGAACGTACTTTATTTAAAAAGGCGATCTGATCTTCCTGTAACTTTAAATCAACTTCGTGCAGTTCTTCTACCGGCGGATCGTCGGTTTTAAATTTATTTACACCGACAACGATGCGTTTGCCTGCTTCCATTTCCTGATTAAACCGGTATGCAGATTTTTGAATTTCACGCTGTACATAACCGTGCTCAATCGCCCGGGCCATACCGCCGAGCGAGTCGATCTTTTCGATAAACTCTTCAGCATCCTGTTCGATTTTATCGGTCATTGATTCGATATAATACGAACCTGCGAGCGGATCGATGGTGTTGGTTATACCGCTTTCGTGAGCTACGATTTGTTGTGTTCGTAACGCAACCCGTGCAGATTGTTCGGTGGGGAGGGCGAGAGCTTCATCGCGGGCATTTGTGTGCAAGCTCTGAGTCCCACCGAGCGTTGCTGCAAGCGATTGGATTGTGACACGAACAATGTTATTATCGATCTGCTGGGCGGTAAGTGTAGAACCGGCGGTCTGGGTATGGAAACGCATCATCCACGATTTCGGGTCGCGGGCTTTGAAACGTTCTTTCATAATCCGGGCCCATAATCTGCGCGCGGCACGGTACTTCGCCGCTTCTTCAAGCAGATCGTTGTGAGCGTTAAAGAAAAATGATAACCTTCCTGCAAACTTATCGATGTTCATGCCTGCATTCAGAGCCGCTTCAACATACGCTATGCCGTCGGCAAGCGTAAACCCGACTTCCTGTGCAGCCGTCGATCCCGCCTCGCGGATATGGTATCCGGAAATAGAGATTGTATTCCATTGGGGGATTTCCTTCGAGCAGTATTCAAAAATATTCGTAATTATTCTCATCGATGGTTCGGGAGGGAAGATATAAGTTCCCCGTGCGATATATTCTTTGAGTATATCATTTTGTATCGTGCCGCCGATCTTATTTTTCGGTACACCCTGTTTTTCTGCAACGGCGATGTATAACGCGAGCAGCACTGATGCCGGGGCATTGATGGTCATCGAGGTTGTCACCTTATCGAGCGGTATATCCTTGAGCAGTATTTCCATGTCTGCCAGCGTATCGATGGCCACACCAACTTTACCGACTTCCCCGTGGGCCATCGGAGCATCGCTGTCGTAACCGATCTGAGTGGGTAGATCGAATGCGACCGAGAGACCGGTTTGTCCCTGTGAAAGGAGATAGCGATACCGTTTATTTGATTCACTTGCGGAGCCGAAGCCCGCGTACTGGCGCATCGTCCATAATCGGCCGCGATACATTGACGGGCGCACACCGCGCGTGTAAGGATATTCGCCCGGATAACCCACCCGTTCGTTATATTGATCAAGCTCAATATCAGCAGGCGTATACAACGGTTTCACCGGTTCGAACGATGCGGTGGTAAACATTTCCTGCCGTTCGGGGTTTTTCTCAAGGTATTTTTTATATGTATTGCTCTCCCATTGTTGGTATGCAGTTTGAACTTTTTGTTTGAGGTCTTCGAGTGATGACATTGTGTATCCCGGAATTTATTCGAAATTACGACTATAAACTATAGCCACAAAAACAAAATATAGTGAATTGTTTATTTTTCTGCTATTATTTATTTACCGTTCATTACCTTTTTAACAAATTCTACCATTCTTTCTTCAACGATATCTCCCGCCTGCAAATGCGGCACATGCCCGCAATCGGGTATCATCAGTTTTTTCGAATTACCCGGTACATTGTTCACGATTGCATCGACCTGTGCTTCGGTTCCGTACTCGTCATCAACACCCTGAATAATTAATGACGGTGAAGTGATAGTTTTTAGTTCATCGACAATGTTCCAGTTCCTGAATTCCGGCGATAACCACGTATACGCCCATCCAAAAAAAAGAGCATCAGTTTTATCGCCGTGATACTTCGACAATCCTTTTTTAAGCTTACCGGATTCATATGCTTCGATGGCACGTTGTATACCCTGAACTGTAATATCTTCCACAAAAACATGCGCTGCCTCGGTAATCAACCCCGCTGCTTTATCCGGATAATATGCGGCATATAATAATGCGATCGTTCCGCCGTCGCTATGGCCGATGAAAAATGGGTTATCAATTCCGTTTTTCTCAAGGAAAGGAGGGAGATATTTCAACGCTTCATCGTGTAAATAATGGGGAGTTCTGCGCTGCGTCAACGGATCTGATTTCCCATGGCCGAGACGGTCGTAAACTATTGCCGGTAAACCAGTTTCGGTGGAAACTTGTACCGGGAAATCCCGCCAGAGTTCTATGCAGCCGAGTCCTTCATGCAGAAAAACGAGCACCGGTGAGGTACGTTGATTTGGTGGATGGATGAACTTTACAGCATAATTGTGTTGATCGACGGTAACAAATGTTTCTTTTGTCTGCAATGGGCTTACTTCTCCGACCATTCTTTTATCTTATTTTGTAATTCACCTTCGGATAATTTCGGCGAATCATAATGACCGTAGCTTCGTCGCTGGCGCAACGCTTCGAATAAAGTAACGGCACATGCCGCTGATACGTTCAAGCTTTGTATCATGCCGAGCATTGGTATTTGAAATATGCCGTCTGCATTGTTCGCTGCTTCATCCGAAACGCCGCGGTTTTCATTGCCAAACACCAGAGCGATCTTTTGCGTAAGATCGAGTTCATACAATAGCTCTGCATTATCGGCAATTCTCGTCGCGAAAATCGTGAACCCGTGCTCACGCAAATATTTATAGCATTCATGAATGGTGCGATGTTTACGGCGTTCGACCCACTTCTTCGCGCTTGCAGAACTTTTCTTTCCGATATCCGGAAACGCTTCAATGGTGTACAAGAGTTGTACTTCTTGTACACCTACCGCATCGCAAGACCGGAGTATTGCACTAACATTGTGCGGATCATGTATATTTTCAAGAACGACTGTTAAGTCGGGTTGTTTATGTTTCAAGACCAGTTCAATTTTTTCTCTTCTGCGTTCAGTAAGCATATTTTTACAGAAATTATTGATTGTTAATCTTGACTATAATTGCCGGTTTTTGTAAATTATCAAAGATTTTTCGTTTATTTGATATGCGGTTCCACAACAGTATCGACTTCGTATGGCGTAATAACCAGCCAGCGATGAGAAGCCATCCCGGGCTGAGTCGATAACATTCAATGAACGGTTTAAATAAAAAAACATTTATTGTAAATAGCATACGTAATAATTCAATAATTAACAAATTTTTTGCATATCTACATTCCACCTGGTACATGACCACATTTCTGTCTGTCGATGCACCGATTATGGAGATTGTAACTGAAAAGAGGAAATACTAGATGTTTGTAGTATT
>SKXH01000090.1 GCA_007128495.1 Bacteroidota bacterium | reverse complement strand
CTGAATCTACTTGGCGGCCGCCGACAATTAACGACATTTATAGTCCGTATGATTCACTCGAGATACAAATAGACGATTATATCTGGCCGACCGATGTAACAAGAACGCTTACATCGGCTTTCGGCGAATTCAGGTCGACACATTTTCACGCAGGTATTGATATCAGTACCCGGGGACAAATCGGGGCGCCTGTTTTTGCCTCTCAGGACGGATACATCGAACAGATCGGCGTTTCGCCGTTCGGTTACGGAAAGTATATTCTGATGCGCCACCCCGACGGATATGCCACGCTCTACGCTCATCTTGATTCTTTTGATGATCCTATTGAAGAGAGAGTGTATGCATATCAAAATGATGTGGGACGATATAACGTCACGATGCAATTTGAGCCGGATGAATTTACATACAAACAGGGAGATCTCATTGCCCGTTCGGGCAGCACCGGTTCGGGACCACCGCATATACATTTTGAAATCCGGGACGTAAACAATAACCCTTTGAATCCGAAATTCTCGAACGATATCGCAATAAACGACCGGATGCCTCCTATCTTTAACCGGCTGGCTGCTATCCCCGTCGACGCGGCGGCATTCGTAAACGATCGAATAACACCGGTAACCATCCCTGCAATTGCTATAAATCCGGGTGAATATGTAATTCGCAACCCGGTCAGAGTTTCCGGCACGGTTGGTCTTGCAGCCGATGTACACGATCGAAACAACGATACGTGGTATAGACACGGAATTTATTCAATGGAATTTTTCATAGAGGATAGTCTTTATTACTCGGTACAATACGACAGGATCCCTATGAGACACCGCCATCAAATACGGCTCCATTATGATCACCATTTATTAAATACCGGACGGGGGCGATTCCAGAAATTATTCATTGAAGAAGGTAATGTACTCCCCCTTTACGGAC
Organism: Bacteroidota bacterium; assembly: GCA_007128495.1. Taxonomy (GTDB): domain Bacteria; phylum Bacteroidota; class Ignavibacteria; order T3Sed10-11; family T3Sed10-11; genus T3Sed10-11. The sequence continues at coordinate 6,792 of SKXH01000090.1, read as the reverse complement.
GCCGTGAACACGGAAGCGGATTGCTACGGACAATAGAGCTCGAGCAGGACACTTATAATTTCACCATTAACGCATACGACTTTGCGGGTAATATTTCAACATTAACCGGCTCACTGGCAGTCGATAATTCACCGGCAACAGAGAATAAACCGGCAGTCAGTCCGAGACTCGATAACAAACCGCATAGACTGATAACCGAGAGTGAGCTTGAGATTACAAACGAGCTTTACCGGGATATGCTGATTATCAATATAACACACCCGGAATATGTCGATACCTCCACGTCACTTGTCATTAAACAGGGCAGCACCAGACATACAGTACCTTTTGTTCAAGACCGGGGATACACGCATCAAGGGCGACTGAAATTACAACCATCATCGGAATCGAATTTACACTTTTACTACGTTTATAACGACACGGTTTACACCTATACCGAAACAGTATATTCGATTCGTCCGGAGGATAAAGGAGAATTACTGCTTGACGGGGGTAAGCTGCGGCTTGCATACGATGAGGGTGCGGTATATTATCCTGTATATTTTACCATCGATCGGATCGAGAATGAGGATCATTACTACTATTCCTTTAACTCGACGAGTTCAGTTCTCGATGAGGGAATACGGTATACAATCCGGGCACCGGATGACCTCGAACCGTTTGAGAGAAGCGTTATATATACACGGTCACGATCACGATGGAGCGCTGCCAATAGCGCACGCGACCCGGAGATCCACTCCCTATCGAGTAGAACTCGCAGTATGCTCAACGACGTCAAAGTCGCCGTCGACACGACGGCCCCGTCAATCAGCAATGTAATCGTCGACGGGAATCGCAATATGCGATTGCGTTTCAGAGTAGATGATGAAGAATCCGGAATCGATCATTCTTCGCTTTCTATTAAATTAAACAATGACCGGCTCATCGGACGGTATGATCCGGATCTATCAATGGTAATTTATCGAACACGTGAACCGCTGGCACCGGGAGAGTATGATCTTTCGATATCGGTAGCCGACAGAGCCGGAAATAACACAACATACGAACGTATAGTGCACATACGATAAACAGACAACCGGAGTAGTATTATATATGAACCAAAAACAACCGAACACAACCGAATTACCCAAAGCATATTCACCGGCAGAGGCCGAAGCGAAATGGTATAAATATTGGTTGGAGCATAAATTTTTTCATGCAGAGGTAAATAAGGACCGAAAACCATACACAATCGTCATACCTCCTCCGAATATTACCGGTGTGCTGCATATGGGGCATGTTCTTAACAATACAATTCAGGATGTGTTTATACGATGGAAACGTATGGAGGGTTACGAAGCATGCTGGATACCGGGCACCGACCATGCAGGTATTGCAACACAGCATGTAGTTGAACGAAACCTGCGTACGGAGGGCATATCAAAAAACGAGCTGGGAAGAGAGAAGTTTCTCGAACGGGTATGGGCCTGGAAGGAACAATACGGCAGAACCATCATCAAACAATTACAAAAACTCGGCGCTTCGTGCGACTGGGATCGGGAGCGGTTTACAATGGATGATGGTCTATCAAATGCGGTAAAGGAAGTTTTTATCCGGTTATATGAAAAGGATCTGATTTATCGGGGAAAATATATTGTCAACTGGTGTCCGAAAGATCATACCGCACTGAGCGATGACGAGGTCGATCATTCAGATGAAAACGGACATCTGTGGCACATAAACTACCCGATCAAAGGATCGAAAAAAACAATTACGGTCGTGACAACCAGGCCGGAAACCATGCTCGGCGATACCGCCGTTGCCGTGAATCCCAATGATAAACGATTCAGCGATCTTATCGGCAAGACTGCAATTATTCCGATCGCGAACCGGGAAATTCCGATCATCGCCGATGAGTATGTCGATCCTGAGTTCGGCTCCGGATTAGTAAAAGTAACCCCCGCTCATGATCCGAACGATTTTGAGATCGGCCAGCGGCACAATCTCGAACAAATAATCATAATGGATACCTCCGGAAAGATGAACGAGAATGTGCCGGAACAGTACCAGGGAATGGATCGATACACGTGCCGGAAAACGCTCGTCGAAGATCTGCAGAAAGAGGGATTCCTAAATAATATTTCCGATCACGTTCATACCGTCGGCAGATGTTACCGCTGTGATACGATCATTGAGCCGTACCTTTCCGACCAATGGTTTGTGAAGATGAGACCGCTTGCTGAACCGGCGCTCAAAGCGGTCCTCGACGGCCATATAAAATTCCACCCTGAACGCTGGGTGAAAACATACGATCACTGGATGACGAATATTCGCGACTGGTGCATCAGCAGGCAACTCTGGTGGGGACACCGCATTCCGGTTTATTATTGCGACGATTGCGGACACACTATGGTACTTCGTGAAGACCCGGACAAATGTCATCAATGTAATAGTACCAATTTCAGACAGGATGAAGATGTACTCGATACATGGTTTTCATCATGGCTCTGGCCTTTCTCAACTTTAGGATGGCCTGAAGAGAATAAAGACCTCAAATATTTTTATCCGACCGATACGCTCGTAACCGGCCCTGATATAATTTTTTTCTGGGTTGCACGAATGATTATGGCAGGAATTGAGTTTCGTGAGGATGTTCCGTTTAAAGACGTTTATTACACAAGCATCATACGAGACATCGAAGGCCGTAAGATGAGCAAGTCACTCGGCAATTCGCCCGATCCGCTCGATGTTATCGACGAATACGGAGCTGACGCCTTGCGTTTTACTATTTTGTATCTTGCACCACTCGGCCAGGACGTATACTACGCCAACGAGAAATGTGAGATCGGCCGGAATTTTGCCAACAAGATCTGGAACGCCGGCAGATTTCTGCTTATGAACAAAGCACAGGTCGATTTCACGGCTGAAGATGAACAACTTTTCTCCGACTCGGTGGATGATTGGATTGAGAGCAGACTGCATACGACCATAAAAAATCTCACCAATGCACTCGATCGTTTTCATGTTAATGAAGCTACAAAGGTGCTTTATGATTTTATATGGCACGACTTCTGCGACTGGTATCTTGAGATGATCAAGCATCGGTTTTATGAATCATCACAACCGGAAGTTCAGAGAGCAACCATTGCACGCGCTCTAAAAATTTACGAAGCGGCGCTGTGCATGCTTCATCCGTTTATGCCGTTCATCACCGAAGAACTATGGTGGGGTATATTCGAACGCAATGAAGGCGAAAGCATAATGGTAGAACCCTGGCCGGTTGCCGATGATAAAAAAATAAACCGCGATGCCGAAAGGAATGTGCATTCAATCCAGAACATCATTTCGGCAGTGCGAAGTATTCGGGGTGAAATGAACGTACCACCGGGCAAGCAAACCGAACTCCATTTGAAGGTGGGAGAAAATGCTCAACAAAATATGATCAATAAATACAGCGCGTATCTCGAACGGCTCGCAAAGGTATCAAAACTTGTTGTCGGTGGTTCCATTAAACGTCCTTCCTACTCGGCCTCTGCAGTCGTAAACAGTACGGAAATATATGTACCTTTAAAAGATATAATCGACATCGATATCGAGCGGAAACGTATTACAAAAGAGATCGAGCGGCTGGAGAAAGCATCGTTCAGCATTGAAAAAAAGCTGTTGAATGAACAATTTCTCTCAAAAGCACCGAAAGAAGTCGTAGAAAAAGAAAAGGATAAGCTCGAATCGTTTAACCAAACACTTGAGAAACACCGCAAAACACTCAAGGTATTAAGCGATTAGGTGGAAAATTATTTAAATATACGATATATTATATCAATGGAACCAAAGATAGATACCATAATCCGCGATGTAATCGCCTCCTACCGCGATGAAACTTCAAGATGCAAGGACGGTGTATGTACCGACGGTAATTGCGTCGTACATAACAGCGAGGGTGTACAAACGATCATCGCAAACGGCGCCTCGCGCATATCGGCCGGCATCGGAGTCAGCGACAAAGGGGCATTAACAAGCGACCTATCACGGTATATAGACCACACACTTTTGAAACCCGAAGCGACAATCGATGATATTCGAAAATTGTGTGAAGAAGCAAAACAGTTTCATTTTACGAGTGTTTGCATTCATCCGTCGTATGTGCCGTTTTGTGCACGTGCACTTTCCGGCACGGATGTAAAAGTATGTACCGTTGTAGGATTTCCTCTCGGCGCTACATCGAAGGAAGCAAAAGCAGCGGAGACCGGGCAAGCGCTCAAAGACGGTGCGCAGGAAATCGACATGGTAATCAATGTCGGCATGCTGAAATCGGGAGAATATGAATATGTGAAAGACGATGTGTTCCGGGTGGTCAGAACAGCGCACCGGGCAGGGGCGATCGTTAAAGTTATTATCGAAACTGCGTTGCTTACCGATGAAGAGAAAGTAAAAGCATGCCTGCTCAGCAAATGGGCCGCCGCAGATTTTGTTAAGACATCTACCGGATTCAGCAAAGGCGGCGCTACTTCCGGCGACATTCGTTTGATGAGAAAGGTTGTGGGATCAACAATGGGCGTCAAAGCATCCGGCGGTGTTCGTTCACGCGAAGATGCCGAAGAAATGGTTGCCAGCGGTGCAACCCGGATCGGTGCTAGTGCAAGCGTTAAAATAGTCGGCGGCAACGGACCGGGAACATCCGACGATTACTAATTTAGCCGACTTCAATATCTATAGTAAAGTCAGGACAAAATGTATGAATTACATAAAAAAGAATTTACTTATCTCAATATTCAGTATGGTGATCATTTCAATTGCGGGATGTAAAAGTCCTGAAGTGGTGAGTGATTGGGTAGACCATAATGATGTAGAAGAGAGCGTGATTGCAGCTCGGCAGGATACTGTAAAAGCGCAATCGCATACCGGAGGAACACAACCAATCGATACCAGTGTTAAAGAAACAGTAGAATATTTTACGGTACAAATTGGCGCATATGAGAATACGGAGAATGCAGAGCAGGTGTACCGTATAGCACAGCAGCGATTTAATTACGAAACAATTAGCGAATTCGACGCTTTCGACGGTTTATATAAAATAACGGTGGGAAAATTTCCCACCTACGACCAAGCCCGGACGTTTTGTGACAGAATTATGCGAGAGTTTTCGGGTGAGTATTATGATGCGTGGGTAGTCGGGGTCATACAACGGGAGCAAAGATAATTTCAGTAATGTTTATGAAAATTTTTCAATTTATTTTTACGATTACAATTCTTGCACTTCTGATTGCAGGGTGTTCACCGCGTGAAGTAGTTCGCGAGGATGAAGAGGATATATTTGCAGACGAGCTCCGTGATTATGAGCGCGAGTTCGATCCCTCGAAATACAACGCACCGTTTGTAATTCAAATAGAAGAGGATGAAGAGGAAGAAACGAGGATAGAACCCGAGCGAATTCCGGAAACCGAAGAACCCGAGACACCGGAATACATCCAGGGCTTTCGAATCCAGCTGTATTCCACTTCGGATATGGAAGCGGCACAGGATGTTCACGATTTTGCCGATTCACTGTTCACCGATCAATGGGTCTATGTAGTTTACGAAGTACCGTTCTATAAAGTTCGGCTCGGTGATTTTGAAACCAGACCGCAAGCAAACCGGATACTGGCACATGTCATCGATGCGGGCTTCCGGGATTCATGGATAGTACCGGATCGGGTACTTCAAGATCCCCCGGAAAAAATTATAGAGGATGAAGATGATAACGAAGTTACCGACGAGAATGGGGAGGATCGATTGGATGAATTACAACGGAGTGATCCGGAGATAGACTGGAATTGAACTCCGGTCAACTTCTTACTCAACATTATCATATCGTCTCATATCCATAAGAATACCATCTACCGTCCACCGCTGCCGGACTCTCACGGTATCGGGATACGTGACAAACGGTGCAGATCCACTGTAAGGAAAAACTTCACCGAAATTATATTCCCCGCTCTCATCCTCATCACGGAAAGCCCAGAGTGTGTATTCGCCTTCAGGTATGTGTCGTATCGTGAAGGTTCCTCCGCCGGTTCGTGTCAATTGAAACCGTCCCCGTTCATCGGTCCTGCCCACCCGGTTGACTTTAATTGTCAGCGGATCGTTTTGTTCCGCAAGTATCTCACCCTCGATCGTCCCCAAAAGATCTCTGTCAATAGACGTGAATGTACTGACATATAAACTGTCCTCATAGATCAGACCGTACTTGGCCGGCAGCGAGTCAAGTTCTACAACAACTGTATAAGGCATTTTACTCGTGAGCAGTCCATCCGGTTTGAATGTTACAATGGTGTCATCGTCCCACTTGAAGTTTCCCGTAAGTGCAACTTCATTTGTATCGACAACCCATATGGCGCGTTCGGTTTTATCGGTTTGTATGGGATACGAGAATTGCAATGTGATATCCGCATCGGGGCGTACTTCCCTTTCATTAGCTGCGGGTTTTATATATTCTACCACTACGGGATCTTCCGGTGCATCGGGATTGCCATCAAAAACTTCCGTGAGATCAGCTGTTTGCACTGTATTTCCGTATAGATCCGCAATGGTTGAATCAATTGTCAGTGTATACTCACCTTCTTCTTGTTGAGCGGTAAATAAATATATTTCCGAAGGATCTGATTTTCTCAAAGTAAAATATTCAACCGTCAGAGTGTCTTCCGTTTCATTACGGGTTATCGTAAAGGACTCTTGAGATAGTGTTACCGGATCAATTGATTTGCTGAACCTTACCAGCACCTTGCTATGATGCTGAGGGATAACACGTGATAGAAACGGCCGGGTGAAATCGGG
>SKXH01000225.1 GCA_007128495.1 Bacteroidota bacterium | reverse complement strand
GTCGAGCCGACGAGTCCCCATCCGCCGAGTACCAGAACTGTTTTATTTGTGATATCCATATGCTCAATCTCATGGTTAGTGTTCATGGAAGGTTTATCGATAAAAAGATACGAAAAATTATAGAGAATGTGAAATTTTGCACAATTATAGAAACTTTCCGATATTATATGAATGTTAAATACTCACACCTTAATTATTATCGTTACTATAGTTTATGATTCTGAATAATGGAACGCTGGTTGTATCGGGATCTCCGAAGACTGTCGAAGAAATACGAAATGTGCTCGAACGCATTCTCGAGATGTACTATGTTAAAAATGGTGCACCGGAATACGAAAAAATCCGGCTCAGTCAGGAGTATAATGCACTTATTAAAGCCGTCCGGTTTTTGCAAATATTTGATTGTGCGAAACTGGACAGCGAAGATGAACAGAAGACATTCTGGATCAACCTGCACAATTTAATGGCGTTGCATGGTATCGTACATTTTCAGATTAGTTTAACGGTGTGGGAGCGGCCTAACTTTTTTATCTCGACTGAGTATAATATCGGCGGATACCGGTTTAGCTTATATGATATTGTCCACGGAGTGCTTCGCGGTAACCGCCGGCGATGGCGTCTGTTCCCGCCGCCGTTCAGAGGGAACGACCCCCGTATTAGATTTTCGCTGCAGAAACCCGATCCCCGCATCCATTACGCATTGCATTCAGGGTCTCGTTCTTGCCCCGGAGTTGCTGTTTATTATCCCGATCGTATAAATGACGAACTTGATAATGCAGCACGGAGGTTCATTAATAGCGATCAATTTGTCTATAATAAGCAAACCCGGATGCTTACCTGTTCGAAACTGTTTAAGTGGTTCAGGCGGGATTTCGGAGAAACGAAAGTTGACCGTCTTATGTATCTCTCACAATTCGTGGATGATCCCGAAATAAAACAAGTACTGCAAGAAGATGCATCGGCGATCTCGATAAAATATTTACCGTATGATTGGCATTTAAATTCGCCTGAATAAAACAAGAACTCAATAACTCGAGAGATTTCCATGCGCGTTGCAATGTTCAGTACAAAGTCGTATGATAAAACATTTTTTGAATCTTTAAATAACACGTACGGTCACGATTTTACATATCTTGAAACGCGGCTGACCCGCCAGTCTGCCGCGCTTGCCGAGGGGTATAAAGCGGTTTGTGTTTTTGTAAACGATATACTTGATGCCGAAGTTCTGCGCGATCTTGCTCAGAAAGGCGTTTCTCTGGTTGCTCTCAGATGTGCGGGGTTTAATAATGTTGACATTAAGACTGCCCATGAACTCGGTATGAAAGTGGTCAGAGTACCTGCATACTCACCGTATGCAGTTGCAGAGCATACGGTCGGATTAATGCTTGTCCTTAACAGGAAAATCCATCGGGCACACGCGCGGATCCGGGAAGGTAATTTTGCACTTGAAGGCCTGATGGGTTTCGATATGCGCGGTAAAACTGTCGGTGTGATCGGAACGGGTAAGATCGGGCAATGTGTATGTGAACTATTGAACGGTTTCGGGTGCCGTCTGCTTGCATACGATCCGTATCCGAACCAGGTGTGTCGTGATATGGGGGTTGAATATGTTTCACTCCGCGATCTGTTGACACAATCAGATATCGTAACGCTTCATTGTCCTCTTATGCCGGAAACCTATCACATCATAGATGATACCGCCATACGGATGATGAAGCCGGGCGTTATGCTCATCAATACAAGCCGCGGCGCTCTTATCGATACGCCGGATGTTATAGAAGGATTAAAAGATGGAAGAATCGGGTATCTCGGTATCGATGTTTATGAAGAAGAGGGAGATCTATTTTTCGAGGACCTCTCGAATGAAGTAATAAAGGACGATGTCTTTTCACGGCTGCTTACGTTTCCGAATGTAATAATCACCGGGCATCAGGCATTCTTCACCGGAGATGCGATGCAGAGTATTGCTGAGACGACGCTGGCGAACATTGCTGCCATAGAGAAAGGTGAAACCTGTGAGAACGAGGTCACGCTCGAACACATCAAGGATTAATAATCGCTCTGTCTGAATTTTAAGTAGGCAATGAGAAAGAAGAAAACTCCCGACAGCAATGAGAATACAAACGGCATAAAATCGAAGCCATTCTCCACCATTCCTCCCACCATAGTTTGCCGCTCAAAAATTCCCATCATCTGCGCGAGCATCGACTGAACCTGCGGAAGGAGATAATGCAGCACCGTAAACACAACTTCCGCGCTTTTGGTCTGTAAGAATGCGATTGGAAATTCCTGATACGATTCGATGACATCGGATAAAATGAATAAATGCAGATAAACGAATATCAACACGACCCCGATGCTGCGCGATAGGACTGCCAGAAATGTTGCCATTGCATAGACGCCCGCGAAAAAAAACACACCGAGGCCCCACACGTACAATACCGAAGGATTCCAAAATCCGGTCTTGAGCCCGACGATCAGAAACATTCCCAGGAAAAAGTAGAGTAATGCAATACCGATCGCCGATACAGCGCCGAGATACTTTGAAAACAAAAGGTGAAGGCGCGAGATAGGTTTTGATAAATAAATATCGATAGTTCCGCGTTTCAGGAATGACGGTATGATTCCCGCCGTTGCTATCATCCCGAACAGCATCATACCCATCAATGAACCGCCGATGGTAAACAAATATATATATGCCGAAGGATCGATAAACGCGTCGTCGATCGGCAGCGCATTGCCGAACAGTATAAGCGTGTCGGGGCGTCCGTCCACATAGTCAACACGCAAACCGAAAAGAACAGCCAGCATAATGAGGGTCCCGATACCGAGAAATATCAACATCGTTACCCGTTTGAGAGATTCATAAGCGGTATTCCAGACGATTGTTAATAACTTCATTATGTCGTTTCGTCGTTAATGAGATTAATAAATGAGTCTTCGAGCGTCGATTTACGCTGTGCCATGCTCTTGACAAATATTCCATTAGATCGCAGCGTATCGAGCACCTTGTTTATGGTTTCTTTGTTTTTTGCTGAAATAAAGATGATTCCGTTTTCGGTTCTGACCGAATTGTCTATTGCTTGAATTTTATTCAACAATTCCCCGTCGATGTCGCCTTCGTATTGAATCTCGTACTCTTCAGCCGCGGTTGTGAACTCGTCAATCGTTCCGCTTTTTATAACTTTTCCTTGTTTTAAAACTGTCACCCTGTCGGATATGACTTCTACCTCCGAGAGCAAGTGCGAATTCAAAAAGATCGTTTTACCTTCATCTCTCAAACGTTTTAAAATATCCCGTATTTCTTTTCGACCGACCGGGTCGACGCCGTCGGTGGGTTCGTCAAGAAATATCAGTTCGGGGTCATTGATCAATGCCTGCGCGATACCGATCCGTTGTAACATTCCCTTTGAATATTTCCGGATTTTCATCTTTCGCCATTTGGTCATGTTTACAAGCTGAAGCAGTTCATCGATACGTTTATTCAGGGTAAAACGGCCGATACCGGACAATGATCCGAAATAGTGTAAAACACCTTCACCGGTGAGCTGCATAGGGTAGCGATGGTTCTCAGGCAGAAATCCGACTTTTTCTTTGATACGGTAATGTGAAGTCGGTTTGTCGAACAAAGATGCTTCACCCGATGTTTTGTGAGTAATGCCGAGCAGGATACGTACAAACGTGGTCTTGCCGGCACCGTTCGGCCCCAGGAGACCGAATATCTCGCCGTTGTGTACCGTGATCGATACATCATCGAGAGCACGCACCTCGAACCGTTTCAGCAATCCGGATGAAAATATTTTGGTTAGATGATGTGTTACGACTGGCTGCATAGTATACCTAAACTAATAGAAAAAACAGGGAGAATCAAGAAAATGCAAAATATAATTTTACTTACTATACGTAATATTGTCTTCTTGGTTGCGGGAATAATAAAAAAACCCGTCACCTGCCGATAGCAAACGTGAATGCAATAGGTAGTGTGACGGGTGATGAAGTTATTGTAAATTGAGATCTACTATATTATTTCATGAGCACCATACGCCGTACTTTTGAAACAGAGCCGACCTCATCGTTTGAAATTGTGAGACGGTACAGATATACACCGCTGGAGAGATTCGTGCCGCCGACATTATCCGAATCAAAAGTTACCTCATGTACACCGGCCGATAAATCATCGTTGACGAGTGTGGCTACCTTTTGTCCGAGCACGTTATAAACCTCGATCTTAACGGACGAATACGTGTCCAGATGATATCGTATTGTCGTTGCCGGGTTAAAGGGATTCGGGTAATTTTGCTTGAGATCAATCGATGATGGAATTTTGCCGGATATCGGTACGCTGGTCGGATCTGCAGTATCGACGATCCTTCCCTCTGTAGTTTCGTAACGAGATATATCCACCGTATCGATATATTCCTTTAACACATCGAATTGAACGTATGGTGTTTGTGTTGTGTCGCCTTCGGATAAAAGTCCGAGTTGAAAACCAAATTCGGTGACTATTTCATTAATACCGACTGTATATAGAGCACCTGCCTGAAATGGTTCACCATTAATTCTAATGCTCTGGAAATCTACTCTATTTTCATCCGGCGGAATACTGGAGTCGTATTCGAATGATAGCCCGGATACCTGAAAGAAATTGGTTGTACCCCGGTGGCTTGCCGAATGTTCAAGCGCTCCTGCAAGAGTTATTCCGGCGATTTCTGCAATAACAAGACGCGCTCCGACTTCACCGCGGTCAGGCCGGAAGCCCCAGCCAAGGACACGGTAGATATCACCCGGTGTGGTATTCCCCTCAAGTAACGATTGCCGGATAACGCCCGAAGCTTCAATAGCGATATCGGTTCCGAGTTTTGCACGGGTAGCATCGGTGATGAGGTTGCCGAGAGTTGTTTCTTTTTTATCGACATAACCGTCGGTTCCACCGAGCCCGTCCATATGAAATGGAATTTCAGCAACAACATCCGAATATGCACCCGGCCATCGCTCTTCTACCATTTGTTTAAAATTATCAACGGTAGCGGCAACGGTGGGATCCTCAACCGGAGATTCGAAGACGTTGTGCAGTACGTGAGAGTGATCTGTAACCTCGTTGTTTTCGATTGTGACGGTTAACTCTCCCAGGTTTTCAGTATAAGCGCCGGCTCGGACATACGGAATAGCATTGCCTTGCGGGCCGTTTATTGTATTATAGTATGCGCTATGACTGTGTCCGCCGACTATAATATCGATACCATCATAAAGCTGACCGAGTGCAATCTCACCGCCGTGTCCGACGTGTGTCAATGCAATAACGATATCGGCGCCGCGGCCGCGCAGATCATCGATCAGTGTTTGGTATGTCTCTTTCGGTTGTAATGATGCGGGGTCGTTGAGATCGCCCTCCCATAGTGCATCGATGACAAGCGGAGCGGGGAATGCATTGCTGTTGGTTTCTTCGGTTATAAATCCGATAATTCCGATCGAAAGACCGCCTCGCTCAATAATGGTATCCGGCCGAACAATACTTGCAAGACCGGGATGATCTTCGAGGTTTTCAAAATTTGCACCGAGGATAGGAGGAAGATTATCACTGATTTGCTCGTGGCTGAGAACCGCGTAGAGCATATCGGGGCCGAGGTCGAATTCGTGATTACCGAGAGCAAAAGCATCGAACCCCATCATATTAGTGACAACGAAATCCGCAAAACCGACGATCGGTGCCTCAACCGGATCAAACGTTGCGCCGAACATTAAATCTCCGGCCCACTGGTCACCTGCGTTCAGAACCAAAACGTTTTCACCGTTGCCTCGAATCTCATTAATTAAACCCGCCGCTTTCGCTATCCCGCCGATACGGGCTTCACCTTCAGCATACGGATACGGCAGCAGATGAGAATGTATGTCGTTCATGTGCAGAATTGTAAGCTCGACAGGTTCATCGGCATACGCCCCGAACGATAAAAGAGCAATGATAAGGAAAGTACCAAGATACCTCATAGGGAATTCCTTTCGGGTTATTTTTGGGTTATAGGTTTAGTGTATTAATTGAAAGGTTCATATGCACTCCAATTATATCATTTAGTTATTAAAATTTTTCGAAAAAGTCAATAAAGAATCAAATAAAGATGCAAGTGTGGAATATCACGACAACACAGTTGATTTTCTCAACACCACCGTAACTTATTGAATTGCAAGTTGTTAACGATCTATTGTGTGTCTTCTCAACACTGCTTGTCGATTAATACAACACATAATCTGTCAATTAATATTGGAAGTGGTATTTACGGCTTGTTGTAACTGTATGAAATTCAATATGTTATATCGAAGGAAAATAAACCCGGGATATTTGGCAGGGCAATTGCAATATATCTAAAGTGAGTAAAGAAAAAACAATGAATAATACACAGTGATACTGAGGAGGAGAAAACAATGGTCGCCATCTTATTTATACTAACAGTGATAATTTTTCTCGTCATTGATTATGTGATGAGAAAACGAGAGACAAGTCGGACGGCTGAAGCGGCACCTTCCGCATCGGAACCGTTCCGCGAAACACGACCGGCGGCACTCGTCTCGGAGCCGTACTTCCATCCCACCCATACCTGGGCAAAGGTAACCGATGACACGGTGACCGTTGGAATCGATGAGTTTGCACAAAAAGTTTTAGGACGTGTTCAGCGTCTTGATATCCCGAAATTAGGATCGTATGTACGGCAGGGTGAACTTGCATGGCGACTGTTTCACGGCAAGCGGGTTTTGCCGCAAAGCGCGCCGGTTGAAGGTGAGATCGTAGCTATTAATAACGAACTGTTCAATCATCCTGACAAAATAAATAAATCCCCCTATAATGATGGGTGGATATTGAAAATCAGGCCGGTGTCACTCAGACAAAACCTGAAAAATCTTCTTCACGGTGAAACTGCCCGGCGCTGGCTCGAAACGGTCAGATCGCAATTTGTAATGCGGTTTGCACGTGAGGTCGGACCGGTTTGCCAGGACGGCGGTGAATTGATTGAAGGTGTAGGCGAGCTGTTGAGCGAAGCCGAATGGCAGGAAGTGCTAAGCGAATACTTTATGGCCGACGATTTTGAGAAAAATAATTAATAATCAATTATAAATACTAAATCAAAAGGTGAAATCATGGTAGCAATCTTTGTAGTTCTGACGATAATATTATTTCTGGGAATAGATCTTCTATACCAGAGAGCACAACGTAAAAAAGCAGAAGCAACTGAACCCCAATCGGCGTATGCAAGAAATGCGGCAATCGACCGGATATCGGTGCCGGAGGGATTATTTTTCCACCCGGGTCATACCTGGGCGGCAATGACCGAGGCAGGGGTGGCAAAAGTCGGTATCGATGACTTTATACGAAAGTTGTTCGGTACAATAGATAGTATCGAATTCAAAAAAACCGGCGGCGAAGTAAAGCAAGGCGAGCCGTTATTTGTAATAAAGCAGGGAGATCGAACATTCGAGATGGTCGCGCCTGTCGATGGTGTCATTGAAACAACGAATACCAAAATAGCCGACGATCCGTCGATATTGCGTGTGGATACATATCAAAACGGATGGCTCGCGGCGATTAAACCGACGAACCTGAAAAAGAATATCGAAAATCTGAACATTGCCGACAGTGCGAAGGAATGGGCACGTGAAGAACTTGCACGGCTGCGTGATTTCTTTGCAGGTGCATCGTTTGAAAACAGGTTAGTGGGAAAGACACTGCAAGACGGCGGTCCGCCTGTTGAAGGTGTGCTCAGCTATATGAGCGATGAGGCGGTAAAACAATTCGAGGATACTTTTCTTAAAAGGTAAAAATATGTAAAGCGGCAGATAAACAGGGACTGTCCTTTCGGGCAGTCCCTTTTTTTGTGATTTGTATCGTTGCATATTCGGTAGCAAATATTTATCATAAAAGCTATATTTTATATAGGCAGCGAGCCAATGTATATATATAAGGAGATATCTAATTGAACACGTTGAGCGTTTCATATCCGTTATCTGCCATCCTGCTTTGCCTGCTATTTTTCGGCTGCGCACCCCGGGTTGATAAAGCGATTCCCTGGCCGTTTGAAGAAGATAAGTTCGTATTTATCGAGCACCGCCAGGAAGAGGACGGACGAGTGATAGAGGGAGATTACCCCCCCGGTCCGACGATCGATTTTCCAACCTATATGTTTGATCCGTACAGCGGTACGCTTGCTTCTCAGGAATTTACATTCGATATCGACGATGATTTAAAAGTTATCTACGGAAAAAGTACCGCACTCCGCGGAACGGCCGGCGGCGGTATGTCGAGTAAATTGAACGGCGTATATAGATTTCCTTATGAAGATGAAGAGCTGGTTTTACGGGGTGTGGATGAACACGGGAATGCACATATCATTTATCGTGACGATCAAATTGTAATTGAAAGCGGCGATGAGTGGGAGTATTCAACAACCCGAAGAGATACCATCGGCAGGGTGAGGGATCGTTCGATCGCGGAATTCACAAAAACAATACGTATCATAAACTATGGAATGCTTAATAAATCAAATATAAGGGAGTGGTAACATCGTTCATTACAAACAAATTGTGTATAAAATTCTACCGTCCGTTATTCTCATATCAATTATTGCAATACTTCACCTATCAGGCGCACCGCTTCGCGATGTACCGCAGCAAATAACGCAGCCCGACGGTACCGTTCTGCATTGTTATGCAAGCGGAGATGAATATCATAATTGGCTGCACGACGAGAACGGTTATACAATCATTCAGAATCCGGTAACAGGTTTTTATGTTTATGCCGATAAACTGAACGGTGAACTTGTGCCGACAGAACTTATAGCAGGCCGGGACGATCCGGCAGCGGCGGGATTGCAGACGGAAGTAAATATTTCTCCCGTTCAGGTGACTCAAATCAGAGAGGAATTTGAAGTACATTTGCTCGATGTGCACCGCCAGGAGTTCGACGGGATTTCGAAATCGACCTATCAGCAAACGTCGTATAATGAATTGAACAATCTTGTTATATTTATTCGATTCAGCGATGATGATGAGTTCGAGCAGGCAACGAGTTTCTACGATAGCTTGTATAATGAACAGGGTGACAGAGCAATTTCATTATATGAATATTATCAAGAAGCGTCTTACGGACAATTTGAAATCTTTTCCTCATTTTACCCGGAAAGTTCAGTGCCGACGGTTATCTCATATCAAGATTCGAATCCCCGGGCCTATTACGAACCGATGTCACCGGAGAACGAGATCGGATATGATCCCGACGTCTCTCACGGTGACGGAGAAAATCCTGATGGAAGAACATATCGCGAACATACGTTGTTGAAGAACGCCGTTGAATATGTAGAATCCGAAATTCCACATACGATCAATCTTGACAATAATGGCAACGGAATGGTTGATTGTGTTTCATTTATTGTGCGGGGCGGACCGGTTGGATGGAATAATTTGCTCTGGCCGCACCGGTGGGTATTGTTTTCACAGAATGTCACCATTCACGGGAAACGTGTTTGGGATTATACATTCCAGCTTGAGGAGAGCAGTAACAGTAACGGTAATACGATACGTTTGGGTACGATCGCCCATGAAATGTTCCATATATTGGGAGCTCCCGATCTGTACCGGTATGACAGCAGCGGTTTACATCCGGTGGGTCCGTGGGATATAATGGCGGCGACAAGCAATACGCCGCAGCATATGGGCGCTTATATGAAATATTTTTACGGGGGCTGGATTGATGGGATTCCCGAGATAACCGAATCCGGTTCGTATGAGTTGGAGCCGCTGCATAGCCACAATGAAAGTTGTTTTAAAATCCGTTCGGCAAATTCACCGAACGAGTTTTTCGTCGTTGAGTACCGCAATCACGACTCGATATTCGATAGTATAATTCCCGGTGAGGGATTAATTGTTTATCGGATTAATAAGATGTCTGAAGGTCTCGGCAATCATTACGCACCTGATGAAGTTTATATATACAGACCATCCGGAGCACCGGACAAAAATGGCAATATTTTTAATGCACATTTTTCCGCCGATAATGGAAGGACGGAAATCTCAGATAATACAGCTATATCGGCTTTTCTTTCTGACGGGAGCGACGGCGGTTTACACATCTCAAATATAGGAAATGCGGGCGCGACGATATCATTCGATGTTATTATAGATTATGAGCCGCCGGTTGTTCTACAATATGACAGCGGCGATGTTTTTTCCGGCATGGGTTACGACAGCGCAGGCGATATAGAGGTTGCAGTTCGATTCACGGAAGACGAGCTCGGAGATCACTACGGCCGTGATCTGTCTGCTGTCTATTTATACGTTAATGAAGGCGGCGGTAACAACATTACATTGAAAGTATGGGAGGGAGGAGCGCACGGAGATGCGGGAAATCTTGTTCATTCTGAATATATCGGCCATTCGATTGTATTAGGTCAATGGACCAAATATATATTGGATGAACCAATACAATTATTCGATGGCGAGGAATACTGGGTCGGTTACCATATCGAAGCGTCCGGCGGGTTTCCGATAGGAATGGACGGAGGTTCTGTGGTTGATGGAAAAGGCGCCTGGGTAAATACACAAAGCGGATGGGAACAGTTACACAATTTAAGTGATTCATTCGATTCAAATTTTAGAATACGTGCCGCAATAGAGGGCGATGCGGTAACCTCGGTGCCTGTGGTTGAGGTACCTGAAACCCCGCGATTACACCAAAACTATCCGAATCCGTTCAATCCGACAACGACGATACGCTATAATGTACCCGCCCAAAGTCACGTTACCCTTGAAGTATTTAACAGACTCGGTCAATTAGTGAGAACGTTGACAGATACGGAACAATCGCCCGGTGTATATGATGTTATTTTCGACGGAAGCGGATTACCGAGCGGTGTTTACTTTTACCGTTTGCAGATTACGGGGAACGGCGGCGATATCTTCGATCAGTCGAAGCGATTTGTGCTGGTGAAGTGATTGTTGGTATGATTCAACAATGACCTTTAGATTAAGTTATCAGAAAATAGCAGCTTGTTTAAGCCGGTCAAATTCCCGCTATAAACTGTATAACCAACATAAGCGCAATAATTTTCAAGGTCATCATTAACCATCGCCTGTATTTTTCGGTCTCAATCCGTTTTCTGATGGTGATGCCGTACTTGAGAATTATAACCGCCGCAATAGTGAGCGGTAAGCTGATCAGAATTGTTTGCATATCAAGTGCGCCGCGGGCGGCAAAAGTTCCTGCCTGCGTTATCTTTCCCATAAAAAAACAGACATTGAGAATTTGAATGATCTGTAACGGTGTTAGTCGTAATTCTGTAAAATAAATGATGAGAGGCGGCATGGTAATGTTCACAGTGCCTGCAAGGAATCCTGCCGTTGTTCCGATTCCGGCGCCGGTCGCATTCGGATATTTACGTACGAATTCCCATTTAACCAATGACGTGCTTCGTGTATATATATAGAATATGATGACTAATGCGAGCAATAACCGGAACGGATTCGGATCGATGAGCACCAGCATCGAAGTACCGATATAACTTCCGATACCGATAAAAATCAATATAAACCAGAACCGTTTCATCACGTCCATAAACTTACCACCGCTCACGATGCTGGTGATATTAACCGCCATTGTCGGGATGAGGAGGATAATGATCGCGGTACGCACGTCGGTAACCAGTGCAATGATCGGCGTCGCAACAAGAGGAAAACCGATACCGAGTGTACCGTGTACTATTCCACCGAAAGCAATGGCGAGGAAAACTACGATCAGTTCTACAAGAGGAAATTCCATCTTCGTTTAGAAGTTTTCAGTGTACAGTTTTCAGTTTCCAGATCAATAAACTCCGGTAGTATACAACTCGCAAACTGAAAACCCGAAACTATTTTTTTATAGGTGATGCCCGCCACGCAAGAAAAATTCCGGTTAATACCAGAATTCCACCTACACCTTGTAATAATCCGAGAGCTTCTCCGAGAATAACCCACGCGAGGAACGCTGCCGTTGCGGGTTGCAGCAGCAACGCCACCGATGCAAACGATGCCGGCAGATGTGCTAAGGCATATGCGATCAATGCCTGACCCCCGGTATGCGATACCAATGCCAGGCCGATAAGAACACTCCAGCCGTATAATGTCGATGCAAGGAGTTGATCTTCTGTTAAGAAAGCGATCACAAAAAGTGCAACGCATGTAATAATTCCGCTCCACATCATTGTTACGGATGTGGAGAACATCGTGCGTACCTGCTTGATTGATAAAATATAACCGGCATAGAATACGGCGGTCAGAAGGCCGAGCGCATCGCCGAGCACCTGTTCAGGTCCGAGACCGAAACTGATTCCGATAAGGAGTGCCGCGCCGCTTAATGCGAATATCAAACCGAGTATGAAAAGTGAAGATATGCGCTCCTTAAAAAGTAACCACGCACCGAATGTGACAAATATCGGGGCAAAATTTGCAAACAATGTTGCATTTGCCACGGTGGTAAATACAATCGACCAATGCCACACGGCGAGATCGCCTGCGAAGAAGAGGCCGGCAAGACACACCCATTTCCATTCATATCGTGACTGCGGTACTTTCGGTTTGTCTCGTTGTTTGCGTGCGGCGGTTTTTATATCAATTTGTGTCCACACCCACAACATTGGCACCGCAAACAAGAGCCGGTAGAAAGCGGTGGTAACGGGACCGACCTCGCTCAGCCGTACAAAAATAGGGGCGAAAGCAATTCCTATAGCTCCGAGAAAGAGGACGGGGAGAGCGAACGTTTTTGTGGATTTTATAATTGGTGATTCAGAGGTGTTCACGGCATAATCGTCAATTTATTTTATAAACATCATTCTGTTTCTATCGATGAAAGTACCCGCTCGAAGTACATAGATATATAATCCGCTTGAGACCGTTTGACCCGCGTCGTTTTTTCCATTCCACTGAACGGTATAGAAACCGGCATCCTGCATTTCATCAACCAGGACGCGTACCCTTTGGCCGAGCACATTATATACTTCAAGAGTCGTCGGAATACGATCATATCCCGTTGGAATGCTGTATTCAATTGTCGTTACCGGATTGAACGGATTGGGATAGTTGTTCGAAAGGTGAAATTCTTTCGGAAGCAAGGTGTTTTGCATTTTCTCTATAAATCCAACCGAACCTATCACCAGATTAAACGTCCGCTTTGCGCTGCCGGTTACGATATTCTCTACGACTCCGTCTCTTATATCATATTGTTTGCCGGTGTTTTTATCTACTAAGGCAGTTGTGTATCCTTCAAATAAATCCAAATCCTGAATGATCAAATCGGCAGGTTTGCTTGTCCTGGATACAATATCTATTGTAAATATGTAACCGTCATTATTTTGTTCCCGCGCGTCTTCTACAAGACGTGAGTGAGGGGTTGACAACGTATCATTCTCCAGCGTTATTGAAATCTCATTAAAATCTCCCGGTGGAGCATATTTAATGTGATCTTTGAATTTTTTATCGACTACATGTGCATAAACGGGGTTGAATTTCTTATTGTCCTGTTTCAACGATATTGTTATGGTTTTTATAACCGATGTTCCCTCACCCGGCAGATTAAAATTCTGATTGGAATCGGGGAATGGAATCTTGAGCGAAGTCAAACCTGTTCCGTTGTAAAAGTAGTAACCTTTGTACGGTTCTAATACCTCGCCCGGGTTGTACTGTCCGTTAAAATCCCACAACGATTCTGTAATATTGTTGGCTGCTTTAACGGCGTCCCATAGTACCGGCAGGTCGAAAGGATTCGAGATAATATTCCAGCCGTTATGAAGCTGCACGTGATAGGTATGATCCGGGGCGAGATCGACACTTTCAACTTCATCCTGAATGCTGAATCCGTTTTTACTGAGAATCCAGAATCCTTTACCGGGTGTAAAAGAAAAACGCGCTGAGCCGTCATATTTTATGAGATAATTCTCTGCGGTGCCGTTATCAAAATAGCCAGTCCAGTCTTTATCCGGAGTACCGGGTAATACGTCTGATAACGGCAAATCATTTTTACCTGGCAGCCCAATCAGCCGGTAACTCGAGATCGAACCGGCATCGCCGAATGTAAGTGAATGTTGCATCGGAACTATTGCCGGATATATTGAGAATATTCCGCTTAGTGCATAATAGGTTTCATCCGATGCATCGCTTATTTTTATACGGCAATATAATGAAGATATACCGGGGACGCTCCAGAGGTAATGTTCCTCGCCGGCGTGTACCGATCCGGCAATGATATTCCAGGTCGAACCATTGTCGGTGCTATATTCAAGGGTAATGTTTTCGATCTCCTGACTCTCCCAACGGATTTCAACGGTATCGTTTTCCTTCCACACACCCCCTTCGAGTGAGGAAACGATGGATATGGATTTCATCGATGTTGTCGTTGTAAACCGCCACGCGTCCGACCAGGGAGATGTACCGCCGTGATTTGCAGCGTTGACCCGCCAGTAATACACCTGCCCCCGCTCCAGGTCTTGAACAGTATACGATGTCGATTGTATGTCTGTTACCGATAGTACCGGTTCTCCGCTGAACGATTCATCGTTCGAAACTTCTAATCCGTAGCTAAGTGCGCCGGGTACTTCCTGCCAGGAGAGTGTTGGTGTAATGCGTTGATCGTCCGCGTCATTTTCCGGTTGAGATAGCGATGGGGCAGGAGGCGGAGTGGTTGCAAAATCCAGATCAACCACATCGGTTACAACCGGTTCGGAAATAGCTGTGTTTTCAGGATCGAATAGATAACCGGGTTTTTCCGGTGTGATGGTAATATCCGATTCACCGTACAGGACGTCATCGAATTCATACCGTCCGTCGGATCCTGTTTGTACGGTATTATTATAATTACCCGATGCGGTAACGGTTACATCCTGCAATCCCTGATCGTTGTGTGTTATTCTACCGGAAATTGAAAACGTTTGTATATGTGCACTGAAGTCGTCAAGTCGTATATTATCCGATACGGGACCGACAATAATTATTTCCAGCGGATTGAACATATATCCCGTCTTATCCGGAGTTATAACAATATTATCGGCACCATGTGCTACATCCTGGAAAACGTATTCTCCCTGGTTGTTTGTTTTCACTGTGGCGATATGTCCGCCCTCGGCGGTTATTTCTACATCCTGTAAGCCGGCGTTATTATGGTGAACTCTCCCGGATAAAGTATAGGTGAACTGCGTTGCACTAAAATCAATATCCTCTATATTATTATGCACGGGACCGGTAATAAGAATGGTGGCGGGTATAAAACCGTATCCTTCACGCGTTGGGGTAATTCTGATATTTTCGGCGCCGCGCGGAACACCGGTAATGACAAATTTCCCTTCAGCATCGGTCGTTGTGGTTTGCTCATAGCCGTCGCTTGCAGTTACCGTAACATCGGGCAGTTTATCCCCATTCTCATCGATGCTTCCCGATATATTAAATCCTTGTAAGAGAGCAGTGAATGTAACCGGCTCCGCACCCGCAGTGCTTGCCCGAACCAGATACTCTCCCGCTCTGTCGCCGAGGGTTAATCGTGTGGAAGTACGTCCTCCTTCATCAGAGATACCGGTATCGTTGCTGAGTGAACCTCCCGCATTCTCCGGCTGGGAAGTTATGGTAAACGAAACGGTTACACCGGGTACGACATTTCCGAATTGATCGGAAACACCCACGACAAGAGGATTCGCAAGCTCACTGTTCATTACGCCATCCTGTTCATCTCCCGAAATAATCTCCAATTGTGAAGGATCGCCCGGTGTGATGTTGAATGCATTGCTGATTCTCTGCTCAAAACCTATCGATGTTGCTCTGAGAGTATAATCTTCTCCTACCTTTTCTATCCTGAGGTCGGAAAATGTTGCAACGCCGTCTACTGCGTTTACCTGTGTCGTTCCGGTGAGTACCCCATTCGATGGATTGTCATGAAGGATTATAGTTATTCTGCCGGTAAAACTTGTTACTATATTATCATTATGATCTATAACAATAACCGTAACAGCCGGTGATATCGGTTCTCCGGCTTGTGTATTCGTCGGCTGCTGCCCGAAGATAAGTCTCCATCGAATTGCGGTAAAGTTTTGTCCTGTTTGATCTGATGTAACATTTGATATTGAACGGGATTCCGGGTGGAAGCTAAAGCCCTCCTTCGCCGGGGTAATAGAGATTGATGAACCGTGTGGTATGCCCGTGATGTTAAAATTTCCGTTAGATGGAGTCTGCGCCGTCGCGCTGTAATCTCCGGAAATGGTAATTGTTACGTCTCCCTGAGTATCGCCCGATACGGTACCCGATATCGAATATGTTTTAAGAGTTGCGGTGAAGTCAACACCGGTAATGTCATCGGTGACCGGCTCGGCCACCGTTATGGATGGCGGTGAGAAATCGTGACCCTCGAGTGCCGGCGTAATTGTGATGTTTGTCGTTCCATACTTTACATCGGTAAAGGTAAACTCACCGTTTGAATTTGTTGTGACCGATTGGTTGTAATCGCCGGATGCGGTAACGGCAGCATTTTCTAAACCGGTCCCGTCTTTAGTAATGGTTCCGGATATTGTAAATGTTAACAGCGATGCAATAAAATCTTGATCTGAGATGTTATCGGTTACCGGCCCGTCTATCGTTCTGGTTGGAGGTGAAAATTCATGGCCGGTGAGTTCGGGAGTAATGGTTATGTCGGTTGTCCCGAAAGGTACGTCTGTTAGTGTATAGTCGCCGTTTGAGTTTGTGGTTACGGTTTGACTGTGGCCGCCGCTTGCGGTTACGGTCGCGTCTGCCAAACCCGATCCGTCTTTGGTGATTGTACCCGATACAGTATATGTTAATAATTCGGCATTGAAATTTACACCGATAATATTTTCTGTTATCGGTCCGTCCATGGTTATTGAAGCCGGTGAAAAAGAATGCCCTGTGAGCGAGGGTGTTATGCTAATATCCGGTGCACCGTGTGGTACATTGGTTAGTGTATATGAACCATTTACGCTTGACGTTACCGTTTGATCGTGGCCGCCGGCCGCCGTAATTGTAACACCCGGCAGTGCTGTGCCGTCTTTGGAAATATTTCCCGATATTGTATATGCGCTTATTGTCGCGGTAAATGTGATCGCCGATACATCAGCGGCGGAGGCATCCACTGTATAGGTGCCCGCTTTATTTCCCATAGTAAGGATAGAAGATGCTTGACCGTCTGAATCGGTTCGGGCAGTAGTGGAGCTGAGCGCTGCCCCGGCGTTTTCAGGTTGAGAGGATATAGAAAATTCAACATCGAAATCAGGTACACGGTTATCAAATTCGTCTCGCAATTCTACGACAAACGGGTTTTGCAAAGGAGTTTCAACCGATCCGGATTGATTGTCGCCCGAAATTTTTATTATCTCTGCCGGATGTGCGGCTGTAATGTTGAATGCCTCGCTCTCGACGGAAGGAAGTCCCGCAGACTGAGCTTGTAAGGTATATCCTTCAGCAGCTTTATCAATACTGATATCGTTAAATGTGGCCATTCCCTGATGAGCATTCACAATAAAAGTACCGGATAATGTTCCTCCGCCGGCATTATTCTGGATTGATAAGCTGATTTCATCTGAATACCAGGGGAGGACAATGCCGTCGGCGTCCCGAACCTCGACCTGAATTGCCGGCGATATTGATTCACCGGCAACGGTATGAGACGGTTGAGAAATGAATACTATATGATCGGGTGTTTGGGGCTGTAAGGCATGAGCAAAACCACCGGCGATAAAAAGTAAAAGGATAATTAATCCGATTTTTGCGCGCATCATTTCTGTTTGATTTAAACCTATGGCTAATATATCTGTATATAAATCAATAAGTTAGTAAATAAAGTATGATTTAGCAATGGCATTCCTGACAAACTTTTTGTACCTTTCTATAGTTAATTATAGTATCTACTCATTAATAGTAAATGTGGAGGATCAATGTCGAAGAATAACCGCCGCGTGGTAATTACCGGTATGGGCGCGATAACCCCAATTGGCAACACTCTTGACGAATACTGGAATTCACTTATAGAAGGAAAAAGCGGGGCGGCTCCGATAAGTCATTTCGATGCCTCTCAATTCGATACAAAATTCGCCTGTGAGGTTAAGAATTTCGATCCATTACAATATATTGACCGCAAAACAGCACGGCGTCTCGACCCGTATTGTCGGTATGCCCTTGCTTCGGCGGCGCAGGCAGTACAGGATGCCGGTATCGATCCTGAAAAAATGAGCCAGGATGAAAAAGACCGCACCGGTGTGGTTTACGGCAGCGGAATGGGCGGAATGAATATTTACCACGAACAAACCGGTATTTATATAAAAGACGGTCCTCACAGAGTATCCCCGTTTTTCGTACCGATGATCATACCGGATATAGCTGCCGGTTATATTTCGATGACGTACGGATTTCGCGGGCCGAATTATTGTGTTGTCTCGGCTTGTGCTACGGGCAACAATAATATCGGCGATGCGTTTCTTTTAATACGCAATGGTTATGTCGATGCAATGCTCACCGGCGGAAGCGAAACGGGTGTCACTGAAATGGGACTCGCCGGGTTTAATTCGATGAAAGCCCTGTCAACACGCAATGACTCTCCTGAAACAGCCAGCCGTCCGTTTGATAAAACCCGTGACGGATTTGTGCTCGGTGAAGGGGCGGGTTCCCTATATATCGAGGAACTCGAGCACGCAAAAAAACGCGGCGCAAAGATTTATGCCGAAATTGCCGGCATAGGATTTTCAGCTGATGCCCACCATATTACCGCTCCTGAACCGGATGGCAAAGGAGCGATCCTCGCTATGAATATGTTGCTGCGTGATGCCGACCTCAAACCCGCGGATGTGGATTACCTCAATATGCACGGCACATCGACGCCACTGGGCGACGTCGGCGAAACCAAGGCGATTAAAACCGTCTTCGGCGATCACGCATACAATATGAATTTATCTTCGACAAAGAGCATGACGGGACATATGCTTGGGGCGGCGGGGGCGGCTGAAGCGATCGCAACGATTCTTGCCATCGTGCACGATACCGTTCCACCGACCATCAACTTTGAACATCCCGACCCGGACTGTGATTTGAATTATACATTTAACAAAGCACAGAAACGATCGGTGAACGTGGGTGTCAGCAACGCATTCGGTTTCGGAGGACATAACACAACGGTGGCGTTTCGAAAATTCGAGGAGTAGATACAGGTGATGGTGAGTTTGAGAAAATATGGTAATATCAGGTTTTATGCGTTCATCCGTGCCTGCACGCCGAAGTGTATGCAACTAACACTTCGGTTGATCGTCATATTACTAATCTTTTCAAGTTCTGTTTTTGCCCAGGAATCTAACGATTTATGGGATACGTTTGATTTCTTCCTTCAACAGGAATTACGGATGCAGAAGGCCGACGAACCGTTCCGGAATCACGAAACCGACGCCGAAACCCTGGCAGCACTTGAAAATCTTCATGCGACTCCTCACTATTTTGTGACAATCCGCGCCGATCGTTCAACCCTTAATAAACTGCAATCCTATACTGAATCAAGGCACGATGATTTTATTACCGCTTATCTTTCACTGCCGGAATTATATGAAATATCCGCAATGGAAGGGGTAACAAGAATTGAAAAGGGGCCAGAGCTTGAAGTTCTTCTCGATAATAGTATACGCGATATCCGTGCGGATATTGTCCACAGAGGGGATGTCTGGAATGTACCGTATACCGGGAAAAACACGATCATAGGTATTATTGATACCGGTATTGATTTCCGTCATCCGGATTTTCTTCATCCCGACGATCCCGCACGCTCCAGAATTATCTCGATATGGGATATTACAAGATTTCTGTTTTACGATATCGGTGAAGGCCCGCCCGAAGAATTTTCATACGGTGTTGAATATACACGGGAGCACATTGAAGAGGAGCTCCGGGGGGATCGAACGGGCTTCGTCAGAGCAACTGATACCAACGGTCACGGAACGCATGTCGCCGGCATTGCAGGGGGAACGGGACAAAAAAGTGGCGGACGTTATACCGGAGTTGCACCCGGTGCAGAGTTTATTATTGTACGGGTTCCGCCGACAGGTATACAAAGTGCATGGGTCGTTGACGGGTTAAATTATATTTTCAATATAGCTGAATCCCGCGGACGACCTGCCGTGGTGAATCTCAGTATCGGAACCCACGGAGGTTCTCACGATGGGACGGAAAGTTTTGAACAAGTGATCGATCAGCTTTCGACCACGAAAGGCCGGGCCGTCGTCGTTGCTGCCGGAAACAGCGGGCATCGGGATATTCACACCAGCGATAATATTCAACCTCAAACTACTTCTTCATTTTCCTTAATGATCGACGACTATACGGATAGAGAGGGTGAACGTAATGATGTTATCTATAAGATGTTATGGTTTGAGAACAGCGATGACCTGGACATAACGGTTCACTCTCCCGGAGGATATCAATTTGAGCACAGCTATGGTTCGAGTGAAATTACAAATTCTACAGACGGAACAATTTTCATCGGGAGTAATCCCACCTTTGAAAATCAAAAAGGTGCACGATTAATTGAGTTTATGCTATTTGACAATGAAGAGGAGTATCCTCCGGCGTCGGGCGAATGGGAATTCGTTGTCACGGCAGATAGTGATCCGGTCAAGTATAACGTTTGGCTCGTCTCATCGTCGATTGAAATCGAGCCGCGGTTATCACCTTCGATACCATATGGTACCGTTACAATGCCCGGCACCGCCGATCTTGCAATTACCGTTGGTTCGTATGTAACGCGCACTGAATGGACTACTCCCGGCGGGGAGCGGTTACAAGTTTCGGCACAATTGAACGACCGGTCGGTATTTAGCAGTGTCGGGCCGACGCGCGACGGCCGGTTGAAACCGAACATTTTAGCTCCCGGACAGATTATTATTTCTTCGCTCTCAGAAGATGCGGAGGTCGGTCAGCATGCTCGTGTAGAAACCGCCGGGTATACGGTTAAGGAAGGTACCAGCATCTCGACACCGCAAGTCACGGGAGCGGTGGCGCTTTTATTTGAAGCGAATCCGGATCTCACCGCTTCTGATATTCAGGATATTTTGTTCTCGACGGGACACGGGGATGCATATGCAACAGATCTGCCGAATTATTTTTGGGGAGGCGGAAAACTCGACGTCCGCAGCGCGGTCGAAGAGGCGACGTATACATATTCTATTTCGGATGATTATGTCATGCTCGATAATTTCCCGAATCCCTTTAACGCGGTAACGCGTATACAGTTTAATATTCCGGAGCCGACAGATACAAAGCTTACGGTATACGATCTGCTCGGAAGAGAAGTCGTTGTACTCGTTGATGAATATCTGGAACCGCGAACGTATACTGTGGGATTCGACGGTTCCGAATTGAGTTCGGGTGTATATTTTTACCGGCTCGAAACGGATCGTTTCGTCAAAACCCGGAAGATGGTATTGTTACGATAAGGAAAATTTTTCTCAACACCAGAAAGGTCAGTATTCAATGAAGGGCATTATACGCCCGGTATCAACCGGTATACTATTTCTTGTAATACTTTTTTCTGTTACACTCGATGCCGGAGTTTTTGACGACGGTTGGAAAAAACTCGATCCATTTCTTCGCAATGAACTGAAAACGGAAGGTTTCCGTGATACGTATTTCAAGCAACACCCGGCTGAAGATATCGAATCTCTTGCACCGGCAGCATTCGAAGAAACGTATCACGTGGTTATCGCAGGGGATGAAGAACAGCTCGATAATCTCCCGGTGCATATCAATACGCGCCATAGGGGTTTTGTCACGGCCAGGGTTACCGTAGATGAGCTTCGCGAAATTTCAATGATCGACGGTATCGATTATATTGAGAAGGGGGGACATTTTCAACTTTATCTTGATAGAAGTATTCCCGATATCCGTATCAATGATGTGCATAGCGGTTTGAATATCGCCTCACCGTTAAAAGGAAAAGATGTTATACTTGGCTTTATCGATACCGGTATAGATTTCTTCCACCCTGATTTTCGTGATGCCGACGATCCTTCACGCTCGCGTATCATTTCTATCTGGGACTGGAGCTTATCGCCGGAAGGAGAAGAAGATCATCCTGAAAATTTTAATTACGGAGTAGAATACCGGCGTGCTAATCTGGAAGCCGACCTCGAACTCGGTGAACGAACAAATGTAAGGACCATCGACGACAACGGGCACGGTACCCATATCGCCGGCATTGCGGGAGGAAACGGTACACAGGGATTAGGACGGTATACGGGTGTAGCTCCCGATGCCGAATATGTTGTCGTTCGATTCGATCAACTTACAACAGCACGGGTTATCGACGGGATGAATTACATATTTTCAATTGCCGAAGAACTCGGGCGACCGGCGGTTGTGAATTTAAGTTTCGGTACGCACGGGGGATCACACGACGGAACTTCGACAATGGAACAGGCGGTCGATCAGCATGCAGAATGGGCGGGACGAGCTGTTACGATCGCTGCCGGCAACAGCGGCAATGAACAAATCCATACCGCTAAAACCGTTGCGCGTAATCAGACTGAATCTTTTTCTATGACTGTAGATGACTATGAACCCGATGTTGAGAACACTATCATTCACCAGTTGTGGTATGAAGGTACTGCTAACGCCGAGCTGGAAATTCAGACACCCGGCGGTGAGCTCGTCAGCACAACAACCGGAACGGATCGTATCGAGCAGACGGGTGATGGCCTGGTTGAAATTATTGCACCCGTTATTGCCAACGCGAAAGGAGCTCGATTGTTTGCTGTATTTATAGAGGACTTTGACGATATCCCGCCGTCACCCGGGGAGTGGGAATTTCGATTCACTCCGTTGACCGGCGAGAGAGAGTCGAAATTCAACAACTGGCTTGCCTTTTCTACTATGGAAGATATTTCTATGTCACCGAATACGGCACGAAGATATACGGTATCGATGCCGGGTACCGCTCATGGAGGTATTACCGTCGGTGCATACACGACAAAAA
The DNA here is from genome assembly GCA_007128495.1 of Bacteroidota bacterium. GTDB lineage: Bacteria > Bacteroidota > Ignavibacteria > T3Sed10-11 > T3Sed10-11 > T3Sed10-11. Next base: position 396 of record SKXH01000225.1, on the reverse strand, counting down.
CTACCTGGACCGACAGGTTCGGCCAGGGCTGGCAAGTACGGGGCACCGAAGGAGCAATCGCTCCGTTTTCATCCGGCGGGCCGACCCGGGACGGAAGATTAAAACCCGAGATAGCCGCTCCGGGTTACGTTATAACTTCGGCAAATTCGCGGGATGCTCAAGTCCCCGATTTCTTCACCGATGCTGTCGATGGCTATGCTATTTTTGGAGGCACCAGTATGGCCGCTCCCCATATTATGGGAGTTATTGCATTACTGTTTGAACAAAATCCGAATTTACGTACCGATCAAATAATTGATATACTGGAACATTCAGGAAGAGAGGACATTCGAACCGGATCGATACCGAATATGACGTGGGGATACGGTAAAATCGATGCAGAGTTTTTCGCCGCTG
>SKXH01000006.1 GCA_007128495.1 Bacteroidota bacterium | reverse complement strand
TATCATTGTAAATGTCACACCGCGACGAACTGCAGATGCTGATAAATTCATCGATCTTCTCCTACCAATGAGTATTCAATTTCATTCCGGATGTCCACGGGGGTTCCGTCAGTAAGATTGTTGTGCCCGCGAACGACGATCCGTTCGCCGGGTTCAAGTCCACTGGTCACTTCAGCGGCTTCACGCGTTTCATAGCCGATTTCTATATCCCGACGAATTGCCCGGTCATCTTCGACTACATAAACGTACGGTTGTCTTACCAATTGCTCATCAATCAACCGCCCCAGCGATTCGTCTACGACCATTCTATACAGTACTGCCTGTACAGGGACGAGCGGCACATTATCTTTCGAATCGATAATGAGCTCAACTTCACCGAATGTGCCGGGATATAATTCACCGTCTTCGTTCGGGAACAGCATTTCGACTTTTGCAAGCCGGCTTATCGGATCAAATGCAGGTCTTTTCCTGATTACGGATCCGGAAAAAACATTATCGGGAGTTGCCCGCATCCTCAAGCGTACTTCCTGGCCTTCCTGAATATAATTATAGTCACGGTCGACGACATTGATTGCGGCCTTAACGTTTTCGGTCTGGATGATACTGAACACGGGTACACCGGCAGCAGCCATATCGCCGGCTTCTAAAAACCGTTCGTTGATAATTCCATCAAAGGGCGCCTTGATGTAAGAATCATTGTAATTTTCTCTTGCTTGTGCGAGCGCGGCTTTTGCCTGCTCCAGCGATCCTTCGGCGTTCTCGAATTGCGTTTCTGTTTGATCGAACCGTTGTGAGCTTATCGCCTCTTCATCGTACAGCCGTTTCGCTCTGTTGTATTCACGCTCCATATTATTAAAGTTGGCGCGGGCAATACGGAGGGCTGCCTCTGCCTGCAGAACCGCCTCTTTGAGCGTAGAATTTTCGATGACTGCCACTATTTCTCCTCCGGATACAAAATCACCCTCCTCAGTTCTTATGTCGATTATTCTGTCGGGGATTCTTGAAAACAACCGTACTTCGCGTTCTCCCGACACCGTTGCCATATATCGAATACTGTGATCGATCGATCCGGTAGTGACTGTATGTACATTAACCGGTATTGCCGCCTCTTCCGATGTCTCATCCTTATCATTACTGCATGCACTAAAAAATATGAGCGCAAATACAGATAGAAATACCATAAGGTAGCGTATATAATATTTAAGTTTGATTTTCATGATATTTGCTCATTACTCCTTTCACTCGGATGATGTCATATTGTTATAAACTTTCTGCCGATAAAATGCCGATTGCACGTTCTAATTGCACGGAAGTTGTATTATAATCATAAATTGCCTGAAAATAACTTGTACGCGCCTGTGTATATGCAAGCTGAGCATCGATTACTTCAAGTATGGTGGCTGCCCCTTCCTCATAGAGGAGGTTTGCCAGCCGCATACCCTCCTCGGCCTGATCTATCACCTTTTCCTGCGATTCGAGGATCTCTGCCGCCTGCTGCAGTCTTTTGTGTAACGAGCTTATTTCCGTTGCAATAAGTTTGCGTGTATTATCTTTACGGATTTGCGTCTGCTGCAGTTCTATCTGCGCTTCCTGGTATTGTGCCGTGTTGCTGAATCCGTTAAATATGGGGATCTGTAGTACAAGCCGGGAACTTGAAATTCTTGTAAAATCGTCTCCGGTTAATCCGCTGATATCGTCCTGTAATGCCTGCCAGTTCATTGATGAACTGAAAAAGACTTTCGGCAGGAAATTACTCCGTGCAAGGCGGATACCTTCACGGTTAATTCGTTCCTGTGTGTCGAGCATTTTATAATCCGGCCGGTGCCGATATGCCTGCTGCACAAGTGATTCTATATCTTTATCGAGAAGAGTATCCTCGCGTTGAGAAAAGATGCCGTTTGGATTTATTTCTTCCGGTTGATCTATTCCGAGCAAATTGATTAGATTATCGATCGCCAGATCGTAGTTATGTTTTGCTTCGGTGACGTTGGGACGAAGTGTGCCGACCTGCACCTCCGCACGTAACAGTTCAAAGCGGGAGGCCGCTCCCTCTTCGTATAATCGTTCGACCTGTCGTAGGTTTTCAGCGGCGCTTTCGAGTGATTGTTCTGCCACCGTGATAAGTTCATGTGCGAGCAATATCCGGTAGAAGGCGCCGTATACATCCGCTATCGTTTGTTGTTCTACCGATGAAAAATTATATTCCGATGCTTCGACGCCGTGTGATGCCATGCCGGTGCTTGCCGATATGGCGCCGCCGGTATAGATAGGTTGTTCAAGCGTAATGCCGCTGTTGATAGTATGTTCTACACCCATGCGGGCCCGTATTTCGCCGTTCGCTCCCGGAAAGCCGGGGGGTGGTGAGAACACTATCTCGGGGAGCTCCCAGCTTCTGTCATAGTTACCCATAGCTGATACCGATGGATATAATTCCGAACGGGCACGGGTTCGTCCGTACAGCGATTTTTTTATATCCTTTTCCGCTACCCGGATGTCCGGATTGTTACGAAGTGCGATCTCTATACTTTGATGAAGTGTTAATTCGGTCTGAGCATCCGCACACATTACTGCAACAAACAATAAAATGATTAATATTTTCATATAGTGTTATCCCTTCTTAATAATCCTTGCAAAAAGAGGTTGACAAAGTTATCAGTTTCATTCTTGAGTATGTCAGCTTTATCTTCTTCGGATACATCGGCTGGATTATCAAAATTGTTGAATACGAGAATATCGAATTTTAAAGCCGCCAGTTGGAGATAATAAAAACGGGCTGCACTTGCGGCTTCAATAGGTTCAAACTCTTTTGATTTAATTCCGCTCTCGATCCATTTTCGTATAAAACCCTCTTCTTTTTTCCGGTAAACATTATATACTTTTATAACTTCCGGATGGAAATCAAGAAATGCTTGGGAGGAAAGCTCCCCGATATTAATAAATCGTTTAATGCTTTCAACCTGCATAGCTGCGTATGCTCGCAGTTTGCCTGCTGCCGAGGTCACGCCGGCAACTGCTTCTTCGATCATAGCATAGCATTCTGATTGTTCACAGTCGATAACGGCTCTGAACAATTCGGTTTTACCGGGGAAATAACTATACAGCGTCGGTTTTGTAATCTCACAATCACGAGCCACCTCTTCCATCGTAGTTTTTGAGTACCCGTACCGGGAAAAGTGTTTGCGTGCAGTGAGTAGAATTGTTTTTTTTCTGTCCATTCTGATCCTTTACGAATTTACTGTAATAGTAATTCGTAAAGATGCGAAAATTTTATTCCATTGTCAAGATAATTGCGGTAATTTACTCATATTATTAAACGAATTACCAATTGGGTAAAGTGGTTGGGCTTAAAAGGAATGTAATTTTGAGGTAGTGCCGGGACCTTGAATCAGTTGTTTCCCAGATATCGTGAAACAGAATATCCTTTCTGTTCAAGCAGCTCTCGATGCTGGCTGAGAAATGATTGAATAGTTTTTATCGAAATGGGGAAGGTTATACCGTATTCGATTCTACTGTCGGGTTTTAAAAAGATATCTCCCTCGAATGGCCGGAATAAATCCGCCTCATCGGGGTGTGCATCACGCGGGGCAAGTATCATTTCTGTCGATGCGGAACCGGAACGGGCCATACCGATCCATTCCATCTCACCGGTTTCGCCGCGAATTGCCAGTATGAGACCGCCGCTGACCCCTCTATTAAAAAGTGCATCAAGTAAGAAGGATGAATCACGACCCCGGCCGGGATTGCTGACAATTCCTCTGGTTACCATTTGGTGCCCTTTGGGATAGCCGAGTACGTACACAAACGAACCCCAGGATAATTTTTCCGGATTACCGGGGGGAACACGTAAAACCGATGCTCCGCTCGATGATTTTCTATCTGGATGACGCACGCCGATTATCGCGATATCATTGCGTTCATCCCGTACAATAATATCGAATGCACCTAATTCGGGTAAATCATATATAAGATTTACCTGTTGAACCTTAACAGAGATTTGTTGAATATACCGGGTCCGCTCGCCGTCCTGTGTTTTGTAATATTCTATTAATGTGTCGGGATAATCAACTACGTGCTCATTGGTAATTAATGCCGTTTGTAAAGGATTCGAAGCGATTACTATTGCAGTTCCCGCTTTGGAGTCGGTCACGCTCAGCCGTTCATCGGCAATGTCAGATACATTGTATGTTTCTATATCCTGTAAGGTAACACGCCGGTCGGGGGTGAATATAAACGTGTTGTAGTGAACCGTTACATTAATCCGTTTTACAGAGCGGAATATACGTTCCAGATCTCTTGAAGTGTCATCGATCGGAAAGCCGGTCTGGTAGTATGCTTGCTGACCCCGCTCGGTCATGACGTACTGTCTGCTGCAACCGGTTATAAGTATAACCATCAAACCGATTGTCAACAGCGTCAAAACGATTACCATATGTAATGGATACAGTACCTTCATAGCGGTTTTGATATAGGTCCAATTTATATTATTTACTTAAATATACGAAAATTTTTGAATTTTGTTTAAAGATATAAATGCAAAATAAGAAAAGGAAGTCTGAAATGTTTGCCGGCATAAACAGCCGGCAAACATCAATAAAATGAAAGGATTATATGGCAAGTATGATATGTTATTTGGATCGAAGCCATTCAATAAGAAGTCGTACACCGACACCGGAGGCACCGCGCTGTGTATAATCCCCGTTTTCTTCAAGGATCGCCGTTCCGGCTATATCGAGATGTACCCACGGATGATCTCCGGTGAATTTTTTCAAGAACCATCCGGCAGTAATTGCACCAGCCCAGCGTCCGCCAACATTTTTAACGTCGGCTACATCGCTCTTGATCAATTTTTCATATTCGTCGTAAAGCGGAAGCTCCCAAACCCGTTCATAAGAACTATCGCCGGCCGATTTGAGTGCATCGATAAGGTCATCATCGTTGCCCATCATGCCCGTGGCATAATGTCCGAGTGCAACGACACAGGAACCCGTGAGTGTAGCAAGATCGACAACGGCTTTCGGTTTGTAGCGCTGTGCATAAACAAGAGCGTCGGCAAGAATCATTCGACCTTCAGCATCGGTATTATCGACTTCCACAGATTTCCCGTCCATAATGCGTACAACATCACCCGGCCGGATTGCTGTGCCGCTTGGCATATTCTCAGCGGCAGGAACAAGTCCGACTATATTTACGGGAAGTTTTAGGGCGGCGGCTGTTTTGAGAGTCCCGATCACCGCTGCGGCGCCGCTCATATCCATTTTCATTGCGCCCATATTCGCCGACGGCTTGATAGATATTCCGCCGGTATCGAAGGTTATCCCTTTACCTACTAATACATACGGTTTGTCGGTGCGTTTACCGCCGTTCCATTCGATTATTATGAACCGGGGAGGACGTTCACTTCCTTTGCTGACCGACAATATTCCGCCCATCTTTAGTGATTTGATCTTTTGTTGATCGAACACGGTAACCTTGCAGCCGGCTTTTCTGCATTCCTGTTGAGCAGCGGTTGCCAGTTTTTCAGGATAGAGGTCGAGACCCGGGGTATTGCCGAGGTCGCGTGCGAGATACACACCATCTGAAATGGCAAGAGCTCTTTTTACACCGGCGTCTATTTGCTTGAGACTTTTTTTCGAATGTGCTATGAATGTCACCGACTTCAGCGGATTAGTCTTCTGTTCTTCATCGCTAAAGTATGTTGAGAATTTATAGGTTCCGAGAGCCGCGCCCTCTGCCACGGCGCAGACAATATCCTCAAGCGATTCGTTAATCTCAAGTGTGCCATTATCGAAGTTCTCGTTAATATACGAGATTGATGCTAATTTCAAGCTCTGTGCTTTTTTTGCCGCGGCGGCTCCGGCACGGCGGAGAAACTCCAGAGTTACTTTATTGCTTTCACCGATACCGGTTATAATCATCCTTTTCGATGAAAATGATTCGGATGTATATACAATTGAAGTTTCACCGATCTTACCGGTAACGTCGTCAAGCGATGTCTGAGGAACTGATTTTCCCAGGAGGGTTTGTAACTTTCTTTTTGCCGCTTTATTCTTTTTATCGTCTGATGGAACAAATACTACCAGTGCATCTGATTTGATCGACGCCACATCTTTGAATTCAGTTTTTAAAGAGATCATATTATACCTTTTATAATTGGTTTTCTATGGTAAATACTTAGGAGCGGCTTCAACAACCCGCTTCATAAGGTCGTGAAGATCGCCGCCGGGGATTGTCGCCCCGGCTGCGTGTTGATGTCCGTTGCCGTTAAATTCTTTTGCAAGTTCGTTGACCCAGACATCTCCCCGGGCGCGGAAACTGATTTTTATTTGATTATCATATTCGGTAAACATAAGTCCGATTTCCACGTTATCTATTTGCATCGCATAGTTTACAAATCCGTCTGTCTCGACCACATCCGAGTTGGTTTCTTCGAACACATCATTCGATACATACATTGTTGCAACTCTGTTGTCGTGATGCAGCCGGATTGTTTCAAGCGTTTTACCGAGAAGGAGTAATCTGTTTGCCGGCCCGCGTTCGTAAACTTCACGATATACTGCCGAAGGATCGACGTTGTATTTAAGCAATTCTGCTGTCATTAAATGCGTGTCGCGATTAGTTTTCGGAAAGCGGTACGATCCTGTGTCGGTCATTATTGCAGTATAGAGAGCGACAGCAATGGAATGTGTGAGCTTATTATCCATTGCTTCGGTAAGAAGTTTAAATACGATCTCACCCGTCGCCGCTGCATTTTCATCAACGATATAGTGATCTGCAAACTCATCCTTATCAAGATGGTGGTCTATTACAATTTTTACGGCGGATGAATTTCGAACGGGTTCTTCCATATCGCCGAGCCGTGACGGCGCATTGGTATCCAGGATGACGATACACTCCGCTTGCATTATCACAGGTGTATGTGTATGCGTGTCGAATTGTTCTATCATCCCGTCATCTGAAACGAGAAATTTATAATGGCGGGGGGTAGAGCTGTAATTGATACAGTGAACCGTTTTCCCTTGTGCAATAAGATATTCACGCAAAGCGAGCTGCGATCCGAGTCCATCGCCGTCGGGATTTAAATGTGTTGTCAATACATACGTCGAGTATTTAGAGAACAACGGTATTAATTCACCGATATTCATTATATATAAAATGATTTATCTTACTACCCAGGTTTCCCCCTTGTTGAAAAGTTCATCAAGGTCACCGTTCCCGCGTTTTTCACGGGATTTATTGACCTGATTCTGCATTTCAAAATCGTAAGTTGGTTTATTTGTTCTACGAAAAACACCGATCGGGGTTGGAAGATCGGGATCGTACGTCATACGCGATAAGATATAAGCCAACACGTCATTGGGGGAATTTTCGTCGTGTACAAACAGATCATCTTTTGAATATTCCCCATTATCGATGTTTACAATTTTCGGCGTGAACCCGTCAAGGCGGATTCCTTTATCTTGGTTTGCACCAAACACTAACGGTTTCCCGTGTTCGAGAACTACGACATTATTTTCTTTTTGACCTTTTTCTGTCAGGTGGAAAAATGCTCCGTCATTAAATACGTTGCAGTTTTGGTACACTTCGATGAATGCCGTTCCGGTATGGTCTGCGGCTGCTTTAATTATAGATTGCAGGTGTTTCGGGTCACGATCAATTGTCCGTGCTACAAACGTGCTCTCGGCACCGAGAGCGAGCGCGACCGGATTGAACGGGTGATCCACCGATCCGTGGGGAGATGATTTTGTGATCTTTCCAAATTCTGAAGTAG
>SKXH01000247.1 GCA_007128495.1 Bacteroidota bacterium | reverse complement strand
GGAAGGAAACATTGGTTTTCTCGACCGGTTCGATGCACAAAATATAACAGAAGTCGGTACAATTGTCAGTGCATCCGTACCCGTAGCAGCATTAAAAGAAATTGCGGCACACCCGATGGTACGAAATGTAGAGATAGGAGCAAAAAGAAGTCCCTTGAATAATTCCGGCCGCGCAGATATTGGTGTTGATAAAATTCATGATGGAATTGATCTTCCCGAACAATTTAGAGGAGAAGGAGTAATAGTGGGTATTATCGATACCGGCATAGATTTTACCCATCCTGATTTCAGCAATGAAGATGGAACTCGTATTAAATATCTCCTTGAATTCACAGATAATGGAGAAAATTTATGGACGAAAGAAGATATAGATAACGATCCGGAAAGTGTTACCCAGCGGGATGGTAATGATGGAGAAGGTCATGGTACACACGTAGCCGGTTCGGCAGTTGGCGGTGGTCAATTTAATAGTGAATATCTCGGTGTGGCACCCGAATCGGATATCATCATTGTCGATGCGTATGTAGATGATAATTTTAATGATGATGATATTCTTGCAGGGACCGACTTTATTTTTAACAAAGCCGATGAATATGATAAACCCGCTGTTGTCAATTTGAGTCTTGGAGGAAATTTCGGTCCGCTTGACGGTACCAGCGCTATTGAAGAAGCGCTGTCGTCTCTTACCGGTGAAGGTAAAATAATAATTGCGGCGGCAGGCAATGAAGGATTCGATATTATACACGCAGGCGCTGATTTACAAGCATCGGAGCGATATGTCACTCTCATTGAAGCTCATAATCCGGAACAATTAGTTGTCAATATGTGGTACGACCCCGGAAGTATTTCACAGGTAGCCGTTGGTGCTTTCACCATTGATGAAGATTTTAATCTCGTATCGCTCGGTAATACCGATTTCGTTCCGGTCGGAAATTTGAAGGATTTTATTCCCTTTGTTGTGGATGAGACGACGTACGGCTATGTCACGGTAGACGCACAAACGGTGTCCGACCCAAACAATGGAGATGGGAACATTATAGCTGTTATCCAAGGCGATTATGAGAACGACGTGCGTATCGATGATGTAATCTGGATGTTACTCTACGATTCAAATGAGAGCGGCCGATTCGATATGTGGTCTTTAGGCGGGGAGTTTATCGGATATCCGATTGGCTTCGATGATGTAAATGAAATACCCGGTGATGCTGAGTTGACAGTCAATACACCTGCAACCGCTGAAAAAGTAATTTCCGTCGGCTCGTATGTCACAAAAAACAACTGGACCGATATTGACGGAAATTTTCAGCAAGTGGTAAATCCGGATCGGGAAGGGGGCATTGTTGTTCCCGACAACGGGCAATTATCGTATTTCAGCAGTCTGGGACCGACGAGAGATGGACGTCTTGCACCCGATATTTCGGCTCCCGGTGAGTTTATATTTTCCGCTCTCTCTTCTCATATGACAGAAGGTGAAGGATACGAGAGATCCCACGTTCTTGAGGGAGATCGATATCTCGGTATGAGTGGTACGAGTATGGCGTCGCCAATTGTAGCAGGTGTTGTAGCACTCATGTTACAAATCGATCCGACGTTAACGTATGAAGATGTATTGTCGTATCTGGTAGAAACTGCCCGGACGGATGAGTGGACGGGAGCGATTCCTAACAATGAATTTGGTTATGGCAAGATCGACGCCTATGCAGCAGTAAACCATACATACGATATAGCTACATCAGTACATGATGATGAAGATCTTATACCTGTTACAGCGCGGCTGGAGCAGAACTATCCAAATCCGTTTAATCCGTCTACGACAATACGTTTTGCAATTCCGGATAACGAGAATGTAAAATTAACGGTTTATAATGTACTCGGACAGGAAGTTGCGGTGCTTGTCGAAGATTATAAACAAGCCGGTTCCTATGAGGTTACATTTGATGCGTCACATCTACCGAGCGGTATGTACACGTATAGAATTGAAGCGGGAGATTTTGTAAAAACGAAGAAGCTCATGTTGGTGAAATAAAATTAAAGCAAAAAACCCCGGCTCGGTTTACCGGGGTTTATAAATACCCGGTTGATCTTGAGGAGAAAATTACAAGAACGAGTTAATGAATTTAGTTTACACCATCAGTCATTTTACAAGAATAATCGACGAATTTATTAAACTTCTCAAAGAGCATTCCATTGAAATGCTTGTTGATGTGAGTCGATTTCCCGGCTCACGCAGGTATCCGCAATTCAATAAGGAAAATCTTGAACGCTCACTCGAAGATGCTCAAATTCGATATAAACACCTCGAAGAGCCAAGAAACACTATTCAAACATAAAAAATAGCACACATTGTTATGAAGTGTTCCGATATTTGCATCTCTTTGCAGTGCTTCTTATACATTTAAGTAAATTACTTAATGAGAGAACAAAATGGAACACAAAATATTCGGCAACATTGCACAGTATGCACGTTTGGATTTCCAGAAAGGTGAACATGCCTGGAGCAGCCGCGGGGCGATAATGGCATATTCATCCGGGATGAATTGGAAGTTACGGGTTCCGGGCGGTATCACAGGTGCCGCTCGAAGATCATTATCGGGAGAAGGGATAGCGCTGGCATCGCTTGAAGCAGCAGAAGATAAACAATATGTGTTACTTGCTGCTAATGCACCGGGGTATATCTTCGAGTGGGATTTACAGGATGGTCCAGTTCTCACAACACGGGGTGCATTTCTTGCAGCGTGGGGCGAACAGATCAATATTAACGTGACGATAGCACGCCGTGCAGGGGCAGCGTTGTTTGGTGGAGCGGGATTGTTTCTGCAGCAAGTGTCGGGTATCGGTACCGTTCTAATTCATGCAAGCGGAGATTACTCTGGTTTTCGACTCGGAGACGGAGAAAAAATTCTCATAAGTACCGACAATCTGGCTGCCTTCTCGAAGAGCGTGGATTATAATATTAAACGGGTCGGCGGAGTACGGAAAATACTTTTCGGGAAGGAGGGGCTCTTTATGACGAGTATGACCGGTCCGGGACGGGTTATCCTCCAGTCAATGGATAAATCTGCCTGGGAAGATTGAATCCCGGACTTTTATTTCAAGGAAAAAGCCAATTATCTCCGGGGTTGTTCCGTTCGATGAGGTTGGTACCGCATCTATCAATTCCGGTTATCTCACTCTTTAGAGCTTTCTCTCTGTGCTCGTATAAACTCAACTAAATGTGTCATTTCTCCCATCTCAAATCTGGGCCAGGGGATGCCGCGGGCAGCCATCGCCGGTTCCATAAGTGTGGCATGATTCCACATTGCGGTGATGATCTCGATGGGAGACCCGACGACAGGAGACTGACTTAGATCGGGACCTATCGATGGCTTTCCCGGCGTTGTTGAATGACAATGGGTACAACGCTTTTCGGTGAATAGTTCTCTTCCGCGTTGGATGTTTCCGGGCTGATCGAAGTAGTTGATGAAGTAGAGATAGGCAATGATATCCGCCATCTCGTTTCCCTCGAACCTGACCTGCGGCACTTCGAGTTCCTGCATTTTGTCCTGCATCGCTACACCGTGGTCCCACATAAATCCAGCTACCTCGGTGACGCTGCGCACCAGTTCCGTGCGGCGTTGACCGAGATCGGGAATGCCGGGGGTGCCGCCTTCGCCGCGAATGGCGTGGCATGTACTACAGCCCTTTTGTTCGAACAATACGCGGCCTTGATTCGGGCTGCCGGGTTCGACGTACACCGGTTCTGCGTCTGCAGGGACGGCAGCACGTTGCAGATAAGCAATAAGATCTGCCATCTCGTCCTCTTCGAATGTGGGCAACGGAAGCCCCAGTCTGATGAATTCTTCCGCCATTGCGGGTTCGTGGTTCCACATAGCTTGAGCGATTTGAATCGGGGAGAGTTTGCTGTAACCATGCAGGTTAGGGCCTATTTCGCGGGGATCGGCTTCAGGTTGAAGCGAGTGGCAGAGGCCGCAGTTTTTGGATTGAAAAACTTGCCTGCCACGCTCGGGATCACCCGGTCTGCCGAGTTGTTTCAAATAATACTGGTAGGCGGTGAGGAAGGCAGTAAGATTTGCCATCTCCCGAGCAGTTAATTCAGGTGGTGAAATGCGCAGTTCCACCATGTACTGCTGCATCAGCGGGGCATGATTCCACATCGATCCGGCAATGTCGAGTAAACTCCCTTTGAGATGAACCCGTGACAGGTTAGGGCCAATTCTGGCATCGTCGTTGTCAATGGAATGGCACTGAACGCATCCTTTTTCCTGAAAGAGACGCGCTCCCGCCATCGGGTCTTCGGGCAATGGTGGTTGATCCTGAAGTATTGTCCATGCAATAAAGGTGACGAGCATAACACTGCACAACAACAGAAGTATGAGTTTTTTCATGCTGACCCCTCCTCTTTAATTTCCCCGGGCAGATATGTTTTGAGTCGCTCGACGGTTTCTGATACGCCGATCTCGCGTCCTTCGCGGATTTCCCAGATGGAGATGATCGGGAACAGTTTCGTGAAGAGCATATAGAGAAGTATGAACGCGGCAAAAAAGCCAGCCATCAGCGACCACTCAACCCATGTTGGAGAATACTGAGCCATCTCCACGGGCAGGCGGGGGTTGGATAGCGACGGCACGACAATGGTGAATCTCTCCAACCACATACCGATATTGACAGAAATGGAAGCTACAAGCGTTCCCGTGATCGTCCTGGTTTTTTTCCGGGCAAGGATAGCGAAAGGGATGACGAAACAGGTCACGAACATAGTCCAAAAGTATGGTGCGTATTCTCCGGTCACTTTCGCCCAAAATATCGGAAGTTCATACGGTTTTTGCCCATACCAGACAGTCAGATACTCGGCAAACGTGAAATAAAGCCACAGCAAGGACATCACCAGCAGCAGGAGGCCGAGGTTATTGAAATGGATCGGCCGGAGGTAATCTTCGAGGTGATAAACCCTGCGCAGAATGACCATAGCAGTGATCAGCGCAGCAATACCGGAAAAAATCGCTCCGACGACAAAATAGGGACCGAAGATTGTCGAGTGCCACATCGGGGTGATGGTCATAGCAAATACCCACGACACTACGGTATGCACGCTGATAGCGATAGGAATTACCATAATCGCCATTATGGCAATAGCCCTCTCCAGGCGGCGCCGCTGTTTATCCGTACTTGTGAAGCCCACCGCAAGTGCGCGGTAAATTTTTTTTCGCCACCCATTCGAAACGTCACGTAAAATGGCAAGGTCCGGAATCATCGGAATATAAAGATATATAAGACTGGCGGTTAGATATACGCTAATTGCCGTCACATCCCAGAGCAACGGCGAGGTGAAATTTCCGTGCTGGATTACATACAATGCGCGGTCGGGTCGTCCCAAATCCAGCAGAACATTACCGACACCGAAAAACAGTACCAACACCGTAATTACTTCAGCCATGCGCGTGATCGGTCGCCTCCATTCGGCATTGGTCAGCCGGAGGATTGCAGAGATCAATGTGCCCGCGTGACTCACACCGATGAAGAACACAAAGTTGGTAATGTAAATCCCCCAGTACACCGGCCGGTTCAATCCGGTCACCGACAGTCCGTAACGCAACTGCCATATATACGCGAACAACGCCCATAAACAAACCGCCAATAGAAGTCCGGTGACGATGTAATATCCCCGTCCCGTTGTAAAGATCGGTGAAATAATCGGACGGTCTTCCTTCAATGCTTTCTGGCTGTCAAGGTTCATAATCTACACACCTCCCTTTAAGTATGTCACCTTCGGACGTGTGCCTAATCCTTCTAAAAGATATTCGGCACGCGGATCTTGATTCCACTGAGAGACCTTGCTGTGCGGGTTTTCAAGATCGCCGAATACCATCGCGTTGGCGGGACAGGTTTCTACACATGCGGGTTGATAATCTTCCTCTTGCAACTCGCGTCCTTCGACCGCTGCCTTCTCCCGCGCATGAATCAACCGGTGACTGCAAAAAGTGCATTTCTCGATAACGCCTTTATACCGTACCGACACATCTTCATTCATCGATGCTTTCATCCGTTCCGGCCAAACCGGTTCATCGTAATTAAAGGTTTTTACGGCGTAGGGACATCCATTTGCACAATACCGGCAGCCGATACATCGCGGATAAACCTGAGCCACGATTCCTTCATCGTTCTTGTAGGTTGCTCCGGTCGGGCAGACAACCACGCAGGGCGGTCGCTCACAATGCTGGCAAAGCATCGGTCGGAACCGTATATTTATGTCCGGGAACTCCCCCTCAATTTCGGTCTGAATGTATATCCAGGCAATGTGCCTACCTTTATCCGCCTGCTCGGGGGTCGAAAACGGAACATTGTTCTCTTGTTTGCAGGCGATCACGCACGCCTGGCATCCTGTACACCGGTCAACATCTATCGCCATTCCCCAGAGTGACATTTGCATCTCCTTATGTTAACTATTTTCCGTTAACTCATTCTCATACTTTGTAAATTTTAACCCGCGTCGTTGCAGACAATGGAATCGTATTTGTCTCATCGCTTCGGTACGCTATTAAATCTGCAACGGTTCCATCGTTTTTAATTACGAACTCGCCTCCTGCACGGTGTTCATGTCCTATCATTATGTTGACCATATCGGGCATGGCGCCAGCAAAAGTAAGGACGCGCACACACATTTTCCCCAATGGTGATTCGAGCCAGACCCAATCTTTGTCGGCGATGCCTAATTGTTTTGCGGTTTGCGGGTTCAATTCAACCCAGTTTTTCCATCGTGCATACACCTGCGGTGCGAGGGTTTCCAGGAGGAACGGCTGGTTCGGGTCTTCAAGACCGGCAGTGGTAAGCACGGTGAAGACTTTTAGTTTAAACGGATAATCGCTCTCGCTGCCGACCCATTTCACCGGTTCGAATTTCTGAATCGGTTGAAACTCAAATTTTCCCGATGTGGTACGCAGCACGCGGGGCCACCGTTCGTAATGGTAAACGGGATCGAACCATCCACCTTTATCCTGCAGTTGTCTCCAGAATTCTCTGAAGGTTCTTGCCGACGGAATCCACCAGCCGCCTGTCTCAAGCTGGCTGATCCAAGCGCTCTCGTACGGGGTGGTGTAGGGTGTACCGCGACGCGCCTCGAACAGACCCTCCGCCTCCAACCGCAGTACTTCGGTTATATCTTTCCACGGAAACGCTCCCAGATTACGTCCCAACTCCATGACTACTTCGCCCGTATGCCGTGTATCCAGCAGCGGCTCGGTTGCGGGTGCACTCACCGCCCACACCGGTCTGCCGTTGACTGGCAGCGGTGCCGCATCCTGCCACTTTTCAAGCGGTGAATGATCGGGTAGGATCAAATCGGCGAACGCGGCGCTGTCGTCAAGTACGCTTGAAAAACTTACAATGAATGGGATTTTTTCCGTCGAGGCAAAAATCTTTTCCGCCTCGGGTGCAATAGTGAAAAACCGGCTGCTGGAAACGAACAGCGCTTGAAGCGGATACGGGTTGCCTTCGGAAATCGCGTCCGCTAAACGCGGAAGTGCTGCCGGCATTTCAATAAGCGGCTGCGTCAGTCCGTGCCGGGCAGGTTCGTCGAGCGTCAGTTCGGGTAATGGTTTCAGAGGCAGAGGGCGTTGAGTCAGAAGACCGCCTTCGTTATCTATCATTCCGTTAAGCGCATTCAGAGCATGAACAGCCGAGGCCAGCGATAATCCGCCGGATAACGGGGTCTGCTCGCCGACGACCAGTGCGGGTTTTTGTGCCGCAAGCTCTCTGGCCAATCGGAAAATTGTAGT
>SKXH01000031.1 GCA_007128495.1 Bacteroidota bacterium | reverse complement strand
TTCTGGATTACATCAAACGCCTTGTCATAATCATTACCGCAAACTTCACATCGCGCCATAACATCCTCCTTTTGTTTGATATAAAAACCCGACTTCCATCAATTGTAGTGTACATTGGCTTAACAATGTATAGGTTTCATATGTTCACACCTTCCCGAAGCAAAAATATCCGCCCCCTATTGCATTAATCCATAAAAAAGGGGACATTGTATATACAGACTCTTCAAGTAGTCAGTCCGAGAAAGATAGAGAGTACCTGCAACATTTTCCTCGCAAGCAGTAGTAGAGTCCAAAAGTAAATTTATTACATAATAGTAGAGTTAGAGAGGGTGCATATGGCAGGAAGAAAGTCCGTCCATTCATTTCATATTCCCGTTATGGGAACGGGTTATTCAATTGACACACCGATAAAGGTTGCTCATCTTGGTATCGACTCGGTAATATCGATCGTTGACCATCGTCTTGTCGAAAGAATGCGTGAATACCACAGCAACAAGAGAGGTATTCCGTTCGAACCGATCCACGAACGGTCTGAAGACAGCAGAGCAAGACGCATAACTGCGTATTTGGATCTTGTCGATGCTATCGTGGCTGATAACTTCAACGCCGTCAAAGAATCTGACTTTGGAGAGGAAAGCGGTCTAACCACATATTTCGAACTATTACCCGATACTTCAGAGCTCAAGCAGAAGTATTATGATTACATTCACGCACGAACCAACGGGAATTCGGCAGCTATACGGAAGCAGTTAAACGAGGAAATCACCCCCGGCGCAATCGACGTCAACATAATGACAAAGATCGACCGCGCACATTATGCCAAAAAGAATGAAGTTTTACCCCATGAATTCAACGATGCCCATGCCGCTTTACGGGGCTTTGCCAACAGTACATTGCACTCTTCGGTTGTCTTTTCAGCGGGAATGAATCCGCGGCTTTACAGCTACACATCGGCTTTCGGTGATTTCTTTCCGGATAAGAACGGCAATCTTAAAAAGAAGATCATCTTAAAAGTAAGCGATTACCGGTCGGCGCTCATCCAGGGCAAGTTCCTTGCAAAGAAGGGCCTCTGGATATCGGAGTTCAGGATCGAATCGGGTTTGAATTGCGGCGGGCATGCTTTCGCAACCGACGGCTATTTGCTCGGTCCGATTCTGGATGAGTTCAAAAACAACAGAAACGAGCTTATCGATACACTGTATGAACTGTACGCAGATGCACTTGAGCGGAATGAACGTGACACCGTAAGCGAACCGCTTCCGGTCAAGATCACCGTACAGGGGGGTGTGGGAACGCATCAGGAACATAAATTTTTGAGTGAGCATTACGGTGTAGATTCCGTCGGCTGGGGAACGCCGTTCCTGCTGGTGCCGGACGTGGTGAACATCGACAGAGAGACGCAGGATATCCTCACCGCAGCGCAAGAAGACGATCTGTACTTAAGCGAGATATCTCCCCTCGGTGTACCGTTCAATACCGTACGGAACAATACCGCCGAGACTGAAAAGCAGAAACGGATCGATGCGGGTATACCCGGTGCTCCGTGTCCGAAGCAGCACCTGATATCCAACACCGAATTCAGTGATAAACCGATCTGCACCGCTTCACGCGTGTATCAGAAAGCAAAGATCAAAGAACTTGAATCTCAGAATCTCGAAACAAATGACTTAAAGAAAGCGATCAACGAGGTCGTAGAGAAAATGTGCTTATGTGTCGGGTTGAGCAATCCGGCGCTCAAATCAAGCGACCTGAGCTCACGGCTTCAAACACAGGGTGTTGCGGTTTGTCCGGGACCGAACATCGCATATTTCTCACGGATTGCATCGTTGAAAGAAATGGTGGGACATATATACGGACAATTGAATCTCATGACCAAAACGGATCGTCCACATATGTTCGTTAAAGAGTTAAAATTGTACATCGATTATCTGAAATCGAGAATAGAACGTGCACCGAAACCGTTGACCGATCACCAGATAAAATATTTCGCTGCGTTCCAGAGCAAGCTGAACGAAGGGATCACATACTACAAAAATCTCACCGCACAGTTATCGCTCCAGTTCGATGACATGGCCGTTTCCATTCAAAACGGATTGACCGCGCTTGAAGAGGAGTTGAACCGGGTTATGGATGGTGAGGAGTTGAAATTGGTGCCGGTGGTTGTTGAGCGGTGAGGGGGAGATGTGTATTGAGGGGTAGTTGGAGCGGTCATTGAAATTATTTCATTCCGCACAGGCGAACGTCGGATCCATTCCGTGTGTTCGTCCGGTCTATCCGGTCGATCCCAGCCCGCTGTGGAAAATATTAACCCTGTCTGACAGAAGCGTGACGCATTGCGTCAGGTATTGATGCAGGTTAGGCGGCGTTTTTTAGGCATCTAACCAATCTTTTCTGGAAATTTTACCTTGCTTACAAATTCTTTTCTGAAGTTCTACACCGATATCTTTTGAGTGGGGATTGGGAATCGTGAGAGTCATATCTCCTTTAACCATGAAGGGATGTTTTCCACCGGAATGGAATAAGGACCTTAAAACCCAAGACGTTTAAGCTTACGGACGAATTCCTTCTATGACAGAGGAGTAATATTTGCCATGTTCAGACGGCTTTTTTCACATTGAGATCTATGCCGTATTAAAATCCATTCTTCCAGAGTTTCCTGAAGTTCCCTGCGGCATGTTTCTAATGTATCGGCCTTTGCGGCGAATTAATTTAGAATACTAACGCAAAGACGCAGAGAGCGCGGAGTCACGCAGAGGTTTCTAAATCATTCTCTGCGAACTCTGCGCCTCTGCTTTGAGATGTTGTGCAACCTCTGCTCTGCTATTATCGATGATAATGTGCCAATTCGAAGTGATTTATGGGCAGGAATGGTGATCCCTCTTTTTCAGTTGTAAGTCGTATATGGCTTCCTGTTTGTCGTGTTATCCGATAACCGACACGAGAGAGTTTGTTGGTTAGTTCTACTACGGATATATCTCGGGGAAGTTTCATAGATCAATTACTTCTTCGCGAACAAAATGAAGCCGGATTATTTTCGGTTCGGTACCAGGATCGAAATGACATTTTCGGCATCTCTCACTTCATTCCGAAGTTCTTCGATTGTAGCTGCTTCGGTAAATATAGATTGACCCACTGCACGGGCAGTGTAACCACCCTCCGGTGCTTCCTCAACTAAAAATATAATTTCGTTCATTGCTCATCCTCGTAATAATTAACTTAAACAATTTGCAAAATTTTATGCCTGAATGCATCAAGAAGAAGTTCAGGAAATTTTTATAGAAGCTAAATCGGAGGGATAGAAATAAAAATCCCCCGGATCGCAACCCGGGGGTGGCCGGCGACTCCGAAATGATGGAGCCAACCGGGGATGATTATAGAAATCAATATATGAATTTTTAACTAATATTTCACCGGCTCATCGATCTGGCGCCGGGTGGCGGTATGTTCGGGGTCGGACACTAGGGCGAATTAATTTAGAATACTAACGCAAAGACGCGGAGAGCGCGGAGTCACGCAGAGGTCTCTTAAAACCATTCTCTGCGAACTCTGCGTCTCTGCGTTTAAATAATTATACATTATCGCCCTCAACTATCCTCCGCTCCTCCTTCCCCAACCTCCTGCATACAACGCGGATAAACTCTAAATTCATGCATCAGATCATCAATCTGACTGTCTGTCGTATCGAACTGGGGTTGATCATAATTATAACATGATTAGGTGGTTATAATAATTTTGGTGAAATGGATCTTTTTTAAACAATTCAAAAGCTTTTATTGCTTTATCCTGCACGTGTTTAGGGAGAGACCGGAAGCTCTTCTTAAATTGTGATGATCTAATATATCTTGGCATTTCATAGAGAATTTATGAAATCATCCATATTATTAAATTCCTCTGTTTTTCCAGTCTCAAAATCTTTATCTGCTTCTTGCTCCATTTCCTGCCACTTCTGAGACCAATACCACATTTGTCCTTTGTCAATAGGTCGAACAAAATATTTAATATTATTTGGACCGACCTCCGCGTAAATAAGCTCTTTCTCAATAGGAGTTTCATCATAATCATAGATTTTTGATGTGTTACCCGAATCATCATATTCATCCCCCAACAACTCAAGTATTTCTGCATCTTCTTCAATACTTGTTCTATATATAATATTAATCATGGCTACCTCCCTTAACTTATGATTTCCCATCTAGAGCTAATAATAGACACATCTATAGATTCCTGTTTTGCATCCTTTAATCTTTTAATTACTAATTCAGATTTAAAAATATTTGTTAATTTTTCTGTCTCTATTATAGCTCTGTTGACACTAATTTGTTCCAAATCATTATCTTTCCCCAAATACTTTATCGGATTGAATGGATTTTCTATCTCCAATAATTGATTATAATAAACATCGAACATTTGATTCATTATTAATTCTTGATCATCATTTGCATACTCGACTATATCTTTAAAACCAACATCATTTCTAGCTTCTTCTCTATTTATAAAATGCCTATGGGAAAATAATTTTTGTGTCAAATTATCAACAATCTGTGAAATTCTCTTCTCATCATTCAAATTTTTCATGTGGGTTTTCAATAAATTTTCAGATAATCTTCTAATTAATGAATATGTCCGATTTACAGACCCAAGTATTGTCGGATGCACTTCTGAACTTATTAGCTTCAACACTTCAGTTAATGAAGATTGATCTGCAAGACCTATTTTATCTTTCGCAAAATCTACAAACCCTAAAACATCTTCCACCTCAATATTAATCTTTTTTCCATCCTTCTCAAAATTGCCTTGAGGATCAACAGGGCTTAGTTGTGATAATGGAGTCATCACAATTTTATCTGCTCCGAGAGCTATCAATGTTGCAGCACTCAAAGCTTTATACGGGACAATAACATACAGTTCCTTGCAATATTCCCGCAATAAACTTACTATTGGCCAAGGTGCATCTAAATTACCTCCGTTACTACATAAAAACAAACAAATTCTATCAAATTTATCTTTATTTTCTTTTAATTTCGCAATATGTTTATAAAACAGAGGCAAAACATCTAATGCAATCTGCGAAGAAAATAACCTTGGTGGCTTTCTTTCACTTGTAAAATATACAAGTGGAATTCCACTAAATTGTTCTTCAAAACTACTTAATAATTTTCTTCTATCTGATAAATCCATCGAATATTTAGTTTAAATTGATAACTATCATTTACCAAATTGTTCTAAATCAACAAATACTATGCCAATTTCAATAAATGATATAGAGATAAGACAACTACATAAAACTATGTATAATATTTAATCTGACTAAAATGTTAATATTCTGCATTACATACTTTCTATATCTAGCCCTATAATTTATTAATTAATTATTGCATTTTCAAAAAAAAATCCCTTTAAACTACAAAATATTTGTTTATTTATTACTAATTTGCAATATTTTGCTATATTAGACAATTGTTAACCACATAAATCTCCTGAATAAACCACGAGATAATCTATCAGCACATCAACCAACTTGTCGGTTCTCCCTAGTGCAGTTTCAATTAAATCAGATTTCATTTCTTTTCCCATCGCATGCAGACTTCGACTCCGCTCAGTCTGACATGGCGCGCGCAGGATGTCATCCTGAGCCCCGCTGTTGCGGGATAAACTCCGTCGAAGGATATGTGGGAGGATAGCAAATGAAAACATACTTACTTGAAACGGCACTAGATAGTGACCTTTTCCGGGTATAGAGATATAAACGATATATAGTAATTTATCTTACATTATCGCCCTCAATTATTCGCCGCTCCTCCTCCCCCAACCCATACAACTCATACACCAGCTCATCAATCTGCCTGTCAGTCGCATCGATCTGGCGCTGGATGGTGGTTTTTTCGGGAGCGGATTTGGCCTTTAATAATTTCTTTTTCAAGTCAATAATAGTATTAACACATAAAACAATTTGTTTCTGAAGTTCTTTATTATCAGTGTTTACAATAGGGAATTGTTTCGCATCTTGTATTAAAATTTTCTGGAATGTTTTCTTTGATTCATCCAGAAATTTATATCTATGATAAAATGTCATTAACGTCGAATTTAATATACCTAAAATATATTTTAATTCGATATTTGTCCCTTGTTTTAACAATATATTAAATGCTATCTGTGTATTGTATAATTCGTCTTCGGTATAACCGGCATATATACGAAGTGGATCACCACTGATTATCTGTCGAACAAGTATCCGAGGTTCTGTAAAAAATCTTTTCTCTCTCGGAGCACCAAGCCATTCGCCATAGCTAATCCATTGCTTACCATTCCAGTGAACGGAATATCTTGTTATGTCTGATCCAGAAAGTAAAGGCTTAAATGTTTTGTTTTTCTTTCTATTTGCATGAAACACCTTGTTCTTTATTTGTTCTTCAGTATGACCTTTATATTTGTCATAGGGTGTTAATCCAAGGGAAAAATCACTAATATCAATAAGCGCCACATTACCTTCTTCAATTTTTTCCAATATTACTTGTTCTTTATCGGAAACATATATATTAAAAGTATTGCTGCTACCCTTTAACCAATTATACGGACTTACTATTTTTTCTGATTGTAGATTATAATCATTTATTTCGCTAATAGTCTTATCAGGATTGTAAATTTTCACCAAACAGCTTGCATGTTTATTAACTAATTTCTCATAAATTGAAATCGCACATTCCAGTTTCACTCCTTTAAATGTATTGTCAGGAAGCCTAACGATATTAATTGGTGTAGAATCGTTTAATAAATAATCACGTAATTTTTCATAAGAACTCTGTGTGAAATAAGAACTCGGTGTTATAAAACCAAGAAAACCTTTTGTATTAACCAAGTCTATAGCTTTATGGAGAAAGGTAGCATAGATATTCATCCTATTGTGTGTAGTTGAATATCTCTCAAAATAATAGTCAACTAAAACGGGATCCATTCCTTTAATATCTCGCCACGGCGGATTCCCAATCACCGCATCAAAACCGCCATCCTTCATAATCTCCTCAAACTCCCGCTCCCAATCAAACGCATTAATCCGGTACCGCTCTTCATCATCGAGAAGGTCAAGCTGTGTATCGTCATAAAAATCGGGACCGATGAGGGAGTTGCCGCATTTAATGTTGCCACGGAGATCCGGCAGTGCGCGTTCGCGGAACATTTTGAGCTGGCTTTCGAGGGTTTCTTCGCTCTCACCTTCGAGAGCTTTCAACAATAAGTTTAATTTCGTCACTTCCACCGCCTGCGCGTCTATGTCTACTCCGTATATATTATTAAGAAGTATTTTCTTCTTTTCCGCCGTGGTGAGATACCACTGATCACCGGCTCCCTGATATATTTGTTTTGTATGCTTCGATGGATCGTTTTCGACATACCAATCTCTGTGCCAGTCAAGAAGGTACTCATATGCACCGATGAGAAATGAACCCGAACCGCACGCCGGATCGAGAATGCGGATCTTTTCCACTTGTTTCGGCTTTTTGTCCTCAAGTAATTTCCCCACCGTATTTTTTACTATATATTCGACGATATATTTCGGTGTATAATAAACTCCTCCGGCTTTGCGTACTTCGGGTTTCTCTTCGACTTTTGCTCTACCACCTGCTGTCAATCGAATTACTTTTCCGAGAAAGCGCTCATACACGTGTCCGAGTATATCCACCGGTAAAACCGAAAACTCATACGGACTTTCCGGATAATACAATCCCTTGATAATATCTTTTAAAACCTTATCGTCGATCTTCAGGTCGGGCGTCAGCTCGTCGGGATCGGCGGGACGGCCTTTTTCTTTCTGGAAGTGAAACAACCCG
>SKXH01000004.1 GCA_007128495.1 Bacteroidota bacterium | reverse complement strand
TATCTTGTATCATTCCCGTGTCCGCGGATCGACGGCTACCGTCAGGATCCGGTTCACGATATTTGCGACGACGATCAACAGCGAAAAAATCATACCGATTGCAAGCAGCACCTGCGGGTCGCGGTATTTCAATGCATCGAGCGCTACAATGCTGATACCCTGACTGAAGAAGATATATTCAACGATCAGCGCGCCACCGAGCGCATACGAAAAACGTGATGTAATAATAGTCAAAACCGGCAGCAATGTATTTTTCAGGATATGTCTGGATACACTCGCCCCGCGGGCAATCGCCGCGCGGATGTAATTCTCGCGTACCATCCCTCCGACAACCTCTCTGACATGCTTGATCATTTCACCGATTACACCGTCGGCAATACCGAGTATAATAATAGGGATACCGAAATAGCCGGCAAGTCTGAACCATGAAATATCTGCATACCAATCAAGGATGCCGAAGTGTTCGACCCAGAACGGGCGGACAAAAATTGCGAGAAGGAATACCGGAAGAGCCGAGAACAGATATGTCCCCGGTATGAAGAAACGCACAAACCAGGTTTGAGACCGTAATGCTGCAATGACCCCGAGCGGGATTGCAATCAAAATACTGACAACGATCGAGCCGATAACGAGAAAGAAGGTCTGACGAAATCCTTCGCCGATTATATCACTGACTTCGCGATTGACGGTTTGAGAATGTCCGAGCTCACCTTTGAGAACGGCTCCCGTAACCCACTCACCATAATCGACCGTAATGGATACAAACGAAGGAGTGGTGGTCACTCCTTCGGCATCCTGTTCATAAATTAGTTGTCCTAAAAGAAGGTAGATCGTAAAGGTAGTTCCGAAAAGAACCAATAAGGCAAACAGAATTTCTTTCAGGATCGGTCGGGCAATTTTCATTTACCAGTCTTCTCTGATATACCATTCATTCACATAATCAAAGAAGCTGAACGGCGTAACACGCGTCATAAAGTTGCGGACCTTTTGATGCGCCGCAGCATTTTTGTTCAACGACCACAGGAAAATGAACGGGCAATCATCCCGCAGCAATCGGTGCAAACTGCGATTGATGTTGATCCGTTCGCTTGGACTCGCAGTTTCCTGAAACCTTTTGATCAGCGCATCTGCATCGGGATTATTATACGAGATAAAGTTCTCGGCACCCGGTTCGTTATTGGTCGACAGGAACATCGGAGCAACGTTACCCGCTTCATCAAATACTACCTGAGCGAATGCCAGGTCGAAGTTTTGCTCATATTTTACCCGTTGGATCCACCGCTCAAACTCAAGCTCCTGCAAATCAACCGAAATCCCGATACGATTCATATCCGATATAAACTGCGCTGTTACGCGCGGCGTATAATCGTCACCCTCATGACGCGGCACCACGAGCGTAAATGACAGCCGTTCGCCGTTGTTATTTATACGTGTTCCGTCAGACGCACGCTCGTTAAATCCCGCTTGTGACAGCAGCCGGATTGCCTCCGAGGGATCGTACGGGAAAGGCCCGGCGTCCCGGTCCCGCACATAGAATGCGCTTGCCGGCGGAAACGGCCCGGATATCAGCGTACCCTGATTTTGATATATACGATCGAGCGCGTTCTCACGGTTAAAACCGTAAGTCATCGCCTGTCTGATCTCCCGTTCCTGTAGAATCGGATGTGTAAAATTAATAGCAATGAAGTGATACGAAAGACTCTCATACGGTTTAATCTGGAATCCTGCTGCACGCAGCCGTGCAATTGCCGGCGGTGGTATTTCAACCATCACATCAACCTGCTGATTCAGCAAAAATTCAATCTGTGTTCCGACGTCCGTCTGAACATACATGCGAACTTCATCTATGTATGGGCCCATATTACCGCCGTCACGCTGCCGGAAGTATGGATTTGCACGCATAGTTATGTCGGTCGGCCCCCGGCGCACCATTTGATAAAATCCCGAACCGACGGGGCTACGCGCCAGCCCACTCTGACGCGTCAGCGGCAAGTTATTAATTTTATGGGATGGTATCAATTTGAATGTAAGCTTGCGGAGCATCACGTCTTCGGGTAACGGATTCTGGAATAAAAATCTCAGCGTATAATTATCTTGAACATGTACTTCCTCAATATCGCCAATGATGCGTTGTTCCTGCACGTTATCCGACGCCCAAATTGCTTCGAGCGTTTTGGCAACATCACGCGCGGTGATCTCCCTGCCATCCGCCCATTTTTTACCCCGCTTCATCCGGACTGTAATTTCCTGATTATTTCTGCCGACAGTATACGAGTCTGCTAACCGGCTTCGTACTTCACGATCGATGTCGTAACCGAACAATCCCTCGTACATCATTGTCGTCATCCGTATGTTTACAATATCGTCCATCGCGGTAATAGGATCGTATGAACGGGGAAATTCAGATTCAACATACGTCAATATCCCCCCCTGTTGTGCTTGTCCGTATGCAAACCCCGAGACGAGCACGCTTAGAAAAAATATTTTAATAATATGATTTATTCTCATAACTATAACACCCCTTACTAAAGGTAAATGATACTATCTTCTGTAAATAATTCTTCCTTCTCTGCCGATATTGGTAACGACATCGATAAGCGATGTCACCTCGACCAACGCTTCTGCGTGCGGATATGCACGCATTACAGTGGAAAACATATCGATTGCATCCGACAAAGAGATAAAATTTTTCGCCATAACAATAGACGAGCCGTAGAGAATCATAAATTCCGGACTGTTGACCCGGAGGTCATCTCTTCGTTCTGTTCTGAATGCTGCGCCGAGCACGTCGAGCGCTTTGTCATACTCTTCATTATAGAAATAAACAAGCCCGAGCTTTTTGTATGTGTCGTGCGGCACATTACGCCTTTGTCTCGATTGTTGGCTGTTTATTTCGATATCGAACGCTTCCATCACATTTTTATTCCTCCCTTTAATATCAAGCAACGCATACATTACGTGTAACCGGCGTACCGTCTCATTATCACCCGCAGCTTCGATATAATCGAATACTTCTTGAGCAATTGTTTGCCTTCCGGAATTATAATACGCGGCGGCAAGATAAAGTGCATTTGTAAGATCATCCGACCCTTCAAGCACATCGATAGCTTTGTCGTACCGTCCGGTATAAAAATAGAAAGCACCGTCATAGAATCGTTTTTTTTGTGCAGACGATGCATCACGCGCATAGTATGCAGCTAACGCATAGTGTGCATGTGACAATGTCACAATTTCCGACGGATTAAAATATCGGAGTTCTCCTTCACTTCCTTTTTGCTCAACATAAGCAGCATCAAAAGTTTTTTTATTTATCAACTCAGGCAGCAGTTCGAACTGTCCGGTCGATACAAGCATTTCCATCTGCGGTATTGTTTGTTTCTCGCCGGCTATCTGATCTGCCGGACAATTATCCCGCAATCCATCGAGATTATAACCGACACGCGCCTGTACATATGCAACCGTCGAGCACGCGTTTCGAACCGATGCGGGTATTGAATTCCAATTTTCAATAGCATTTTGTTCGTTTCCCCGCACATAGTGAACGGCTCCCAGCCATGCCTTCCCTTCGTTTCTGAGTTGCTGCGGGAGATTGTCTGCCAACAATAAAAAAGAATTTAACATTTTTTCGGCTTCGGCATACTTGCCGAGCTCAAAATAGCCGATTCCCCGGTACAGATCTGATGCGATACCGGCATCGACATCGTTTTCGTCCATTATAGCGTAATACAGTTCTCCGATAGAAGCGGTCGTAAGCCACAGCAAGGTATACAATTGCGCCTGCTTATAATGTTCTCCGGCAAGAGCAAGCAGTACATCATTCCGGTTCGCGCCGCGTGCAGTTTTCAATTTATCCTCAAGTTGTCCTATGCGGTCGGAATGCGGTACATAACCTGTTCGACGATCAGCCCGCTGAAGCGAGAAACCGGTCTCCACTATTATAAAAAGGAGAACTATTACGATATGTATACGAAAGTTATTCATTAATTTTGTTGAAACCTTTAAATACTATACAATACACCGAAACTCAATCGACGTGTAAAAATATTGGAATATCGATTCGCTTCATCATTATGATAGTAGACATTACGAAACGTTACCTGCCCCGTAATATGAACCGACGGTATTATCGAATATTGTAAACCGACCCCGAAAGGCAGATTAAATCGCCATAAAAAAGACGGCCTCGAAATATAATCGTGTGAAACAACCATTCCGATTCCGGTAAATGCAAAAATTGAGGTTCGATCAACCAGCCGGTCCACCGGAAATGACCATACACTTCCTACATCTATTATGGAATATGAAAATGACCGCCGCTCGCCCGCGGCTGCCGGATAACTTGGTCGTAATGAGCCATAACTTGCGCGAATAGCAAACTCGTACGGCCGTTCATTTTCAATATACGGAAGTATCGTTTTTTGTATAAAAAACCTATTAATAAAATCGAACCGTGTATTTGATGGACTCGCTTGATTTAAAAGCGTCATTGCGTGTCCTCCGAGTCCCCCTCTGCTCTGCTGACGCTCAAACCGCCGGATCGGCTCAAGGGGTTCTAAATACACGTCGTTTAATTTACGTGATAAAATGCCGCCACCGGGTCGCGCTGTGTAAATACGGTAGTCCTGATCTTCGTAGGTCAGGTACGCAACCACCGCTCCTTCGGGTGAAAACTGACCTGCAATCTCCCGGTGAATTATATCAAAACGGCTCTCGCGAATAATCTGCGACTCATCCGTTGAGTCGTCAATTATATTATACATTAATATGGGGGTATTATTACCATCTCCTTTCACATAGAGCAAACTGCGCGAGCCGGGTCCCCATAACGGACCGGTATTATTATTACGACGGATGTTGGCATCTATTGTTCCCTTCGTAACGATAGAATTTATATCACCGGTTGCCGTATCGCCGCTTAGTTCAATATAAGAAAGCCGGACGGTCGACGGCGCATCATTGCCCGATCCCGCAGGCGACACGTAGAATGCAATATTGTTTTGATCGTACGACCATTTCGGTTGAATCGCATCATACCGGGGGTCTTGCGTTAAGTTGATCGGCTCTGCCGAAGGATTGTGCATATCCAGTAAAAATAGATCGATATGAAGCAAATCCTCCGTCCTATTCAAGCCCTGATACACAAGATAACGACCGTCGGGCGACCAATCCGGGAATGAATCCATACGCGGATTGTCTGTTAACCGGATATCCTGCTCACCCGATCGTCTGCCGTCAATTATAATCTCCCTGTCCGTCGTATCCTGCTCGACTGCATGTTCGAATTGTTTTATAATATCTTCAACATCCCTCACTAAATAAATATCAGCGTTTCCTCTGCGTGAAGATACATACACAAATTGTTTCCCATCCGGCGACCAACGTGGATGGTGGTCGACAAAACTGCTGCTTGTCATCTGTAAATACTGTTTATCTTCGGTATTACCGAGATAAATATTTTCCTGACCATCCAATCCACTGCTGACAAATAAAAACCAAACTTTTCCGTTAATCTTGACCGGACACCAATTAATATCCCGGTCGGATTCTGCTCCCCGATATACAGCGTCGTCATTGTGTATGCGGGGGGTGATTTGTTCGAGTTGTTTTGTGGTGATATCCAGCCACCACAAGCGGTGCAGGTTCCCGCCCTCTACCGACTCAAACGATAGTATGTCCGGATTAGCCGGAGCTATCGCGATGTTCACCAAC
Source organism: Bacteroidota bacterium (assembly GCA_007128495.1). Lineage (GTDB taxonomy): Bacteria > Bacteroidota > Ignavibacteria > T3Sed10-11 > T3Sed10-11 > T3Sed10-11. The sequence continues at coordinate 2,151 of SKXH01000004.1, read as the reverse complement.
TCACCCCGCAAATCAAACTCATGAGCCGACGCGACTTGCCGGATATCGTGTAATTGTTCCTGTGCAGCGCTCGATGAAACAAGGAACATCGCACAGAGTACAATACATAATCCAAGCTTAGTATTCCCTACGTGCACAACTACCACAGTTTATCCGTTATGGTCTGATGATAATAATACGTGTATCTTCACCCGCACGTTGTTCTTCCCGGTCTGCGGGTATTGATTCTATTTGTTCTTCCCGGGGAATCATGAAACTCAGCCGGTTGGTTCCACTTTCCAATGAAACGATCAATGGCGGAAACGCCGACCGTTCGGGATATTTCATTATAACCTGATACTCACCACGGTATGGAGCGGTTAATCTGAATTGCCCGCCTCCAACCTGAAGCGTATCAGGACCGGGATTAAGTTTCACGCTCACGATACGATCATCGACGATTGTTGTGTCGGGATAAATTAATGTACCGTTCAATATAACTTCGCTCCCGCTGCGTTGGCCGCTCCCTGAAGAACAAGACACCAATCCGATAAAAAGCGGCAGCAATACTATAAGGATGAAAGATGTTACTGACCCCCTCATACGTACTTTCCTCACATAGTTAATAATTAACACAATTATCGAATCTCATTAAGACGATTCATCCAATAATTCGCATTCTCAACAAGCGTTGCATCCATAGTGCAAAGCCCTTTAAAGTCTTCCCATCGCCCCATAGCCGGGCGTAACAGCCGGTTGCGTTCATCCTCACTCTCCGTTCTGAGCACCTGTTCAGTCACCGACAGCGCAGCGTAGTATAATGTAATACACTCGACGCGCTGACGATCATCGCTCGGTATGGAGAGACGGTGTTTCAACACGTTATCAAAGTCTGAAATAGCAGCGAGGTATTCGCCCTGCTCATACTTACTTCTGCCACGCATTAAATAAGCAGGACCGTAATACGGATCAAGTGATAGAACGTTCGAATACAATTCTTCGGCATTCTCAAACTCTCTTGACTCGAAATATCTTCGTCCTTCTTCATACAAATTTCTGACGATGGTATCTATCGACTCGTCGGTGATTCCTCTTCCGCTCATTGCGATTGTAAACCGGTTTTTCTGCGGATCATTGCTCTCTATTGTAAGCTCTGCCTGTTTATCGCCCGGGGAGTCCGGGGTAAATTCAATTTCAATCGCCCGGGAATTATCCGGCTCTATGGTAATCGATTCATCTGTTAGAATTGAAAAATTATCCCGATTGTCACCGGAGAGCGCTATACCCCGTATTTGAAGGGTACGATTACCGGTATTTCTGATAACATACGACCGTGATAAGTTATTGTTTTCCGGCGTATCGGGAAATTCTATGGACTCATCACCTGCAATCGAAGGTGCGGGAGCAGGGCGCCGCGGTGGTTCCTCGCGTTCACGCCGCTCGGGTTCAACCCGTTCTTCGGCGGTAATATCGGGAGAAACATCCGGTTCGCGTATTGTTTCTCTCTCCCGGGGAATTTCTCTTTCTCCGGTGATAGGAGGATCAAATGTATCGCGTTCTTCCGGTTCTACTGTGTCGGTTTCGATAGGCGGAAAATCCCGGTCTACCCGCGGTGCGGGTGGCGGACTGCCGGAATCTTTTATAACCAACATATACAGCGGGAAAACAATAAGGGCAATAACCACCACAATTGTAGCGATGACCCCTATTTTGCGCTTTAGCTCGTCTGACTCTGGAGAATACATCTATCTTCCCCCCTTCATAAAAAGTTTCAGTTTTTCGTTTAAACCTAATGACAACCTTAATATTACTGATATTGCATTGAAATGTCAATTGTTTTCGGGAATTATGTGCGCTGCGTCAACCTCTAAAATTCTTGAATTTTCTATTTTTGAGACTACTCCGGAAAAGCTGCTTGAGCCGCGGATTAGTGTCTTATTAGAGGGAAGGTGAGATATTTATTTATCTTTAATTTTTCCCGCTTTCCCCCTTTGATATGGATGTTGAATATTTTATTTTGTATAATTAATATTAATAAGAACATATAGCTAACAAAAATCGCAAAATATTTTTCGATAAGTAAGGTATTAAAAGTGAATCCAACCAGGATAACTATAAAGCGGATTTTTTATATATTGCTTCTTTTGCTTGTGGGAGGCGGGGTTGCAAGCG
>SKXH01000013.1 GCA_007128495.1 Bacteroidota bacterium | reverse complement strand
CCGGGTGAATTCCTTTTCAGGAAATATGAGGGTGGATTCTGGCAGCTTTCGTTCCTGGCCGACCTCTACGCAAACCCCGACGACCCTGAAATTAAACGCGGCATCGAGTTTATCCTCGATCGTGCCGATGAGGACAGGTTCTACAGTGTCCATTGTCTTTCAGGGAATCTTTATCGTGCGATGATGCAACTCGGTTACGCGCAAGATGAACGGGTATTAAAGGGAGTTGAATACCAGTGCGAACGCATTATACAGAATAACGGAGCCGATTGTTTTGTGATGGATTACTCGCTGCTTCCGACATGTCATATGACGTTACCAAAGATATTACTTGCGCTGAGTTATGTACCGGAGGAACATTTTTCACCTGCTATGAAACGGGCAAAGAATTTAATGATCAAAGAAATGCGCGATACAAAGGTCTATATCTATGTGCCGAGCAATAATGCTGTATTCAAGGAAGCAATTGAAAAGTACAGTGAATCCGTACCGATGAGCAGGCGTAAAACGTTACGTGAAGATATTTTGCACATGAAGAAGGAATATACGAAGTCGCCGGGACTCGGCAAACGACTGGAAAAACCCGAATGGTTTAAGTTCGGGTATCCGAACAGTTATAACTCCGATATTCTGGATGTTATGAGATCGTTGGCTGCGATCGGTGCCCGGCGGCATAAAGAGTTCAATAAAGCTCTCGACATCATCAAGCAGAAGGTACAGACCGATGAACACGGTAAGCAATTCTGGTTGATGGAGAATAGTTTAAATGACCGGATGATAGCTCCGGTCGAAGAACTCGGAAAACCGAGCAAATGGATCACCTATCAGGCATTATTTGTTATTAAATATTTTGAAGGGATTTCCATCGAAAAATGAGTTCCGGGAATAGCGGGATTATTCAGGTTGCAGTAGGGATTATTATTAACGACGGCAAAGTTTTGTGCTGTCAACGAAAAGAGGGTGCACGATACGGACTATTGTGGGAATTCCCGGGTGGTAAGGTTAAGCACCGTGAAACTCCTCAGGGTTGTTTGGAACGTGAATTGAAAGAGGAGTTGGGTATAGCGGTGTCGGAGATTGAACCATATGGCCGCTATATACAAACCTACGCTGATGACGGTGTTTTTGAAGTTAATTATTTTATGGTGAAACAGTTCGGGGGAAAATTAAAAAACAATGCATTTAAAACAATACGATGGTTATCTCCCGATGAGTTCGATTCCGTTCCTTTTCTTGAAGGTAATAAACCTATCTTAAAACAATTGCAGCACGAGTTCGCAGGGTAGAAGCAGTGTTATGCAAACAGAGTTGACCGGCCTATATAACAAACGAAAAAATGAAATAAAACAGCGATTAGAGGAATTCCGCCGGGTACCTCGTGAGGAGTACTTCTATGAACTGGTGTATTGTCTTCTTACCCCTCAGACAAGCGCCCGGAGCGCCGGGATGGCGGTTGCGGTATTGAAACAACACAGATTTCAAGAACGGGATATCGATCCTGTTCCGTTACTTCATTCCAAAGATTATTATATACGGTTTCATCATACGAAAGCAAACCGTTTGCGGTTATTAAAAGAAAGCGCTCCCGGTATTCTTTCGGTAATAACCGATAATTCACTGAGTGCATTTGAACGACGCGAGCATCTCGTTGCAATCGTGAATGGATATGGGTTGAAAGAAGCAACGCATTTTCTCAGAAATATCGGGAAAAACGACGGACTTGCAATTCTCGATAGACATATACTCCGAAATCTTGAAAAATACGGTGCTATTGATAATTTTCCCAAAACATTGTCAACAAAGAAATATTATCAACTGGAAGAAAAATTCAAAGATTTTTCCTGCCGGGTGCGTATTCCACTCGATGAGCTTGATTTGCTGTTCTGGAGCATGGAAACAGGTATGATATTAAAATAGCTGCATTTGTTTTTCGTTGCTTTTAAACGTTAATTTCCTTATTATTTTGTAAGTTCTGGCTTTTGCTTAAACTAAAACTTTAGTATCTTGCGATAATTACCAATGAACATTCTTATACTTGGTGCGGGATGGATGGGCAGCGCTGCTGCATTGGATATCAAGCGTTTCGGCAGCGAATGCGGAGTGGGACTTGCCGATCAGGATCCGAAACAGCTCGAAGCAGCATCATCCCTTGTCGATGAGATAGCATATACCCACGAGTGCGATTGCAATGACCGCGATGCGATAACATCACTGTTCAAAGATTATGATATAGTAATCAGTGCCGTACCGTACCGTTTTAATGCAAAGCTTTCCTCCATTGCGATCGACACAAATACTCACTTTCTCGATCTTGGCGGCAATAACGATATAGTACGTGAACAGATCGGGATGCATACGCGTGCACAAACTGCCGGGGTTACGATAATTCCGAATTGCGGTCTCGCTCCCGGATTATCGAATATTCTTGCGATGACCGGTTTTAAACAATTCGATAAAGTTGATTCCATTCAGGCACGCGTCGGCGGATTGCCGCAGCACCCGAAACCTCCGTTATATTATCAACTTGTTTTTTCCGTTGAAGGACTAATTAACGAGTATATTGAGCAGGCAGAGATCATAGATAATCATGAAAGAAAACTTGTATCTTCAATGACGGGACTCGAACGGTTATCGTTCGGGAATGAATATCCGGAGCTCGAAGCGTTCTATACATCCGGCGGACTGTCATTGCTGCCTGAACTGCTTGAAGGAAAAGTGCGGCATCTTTCTTATAAAACGATTCGGTATCCCGGTCATTATGAAATGTTCAAAACATTGCTCGATATAGGATTTGCCGGCTCAGAACCCGTTGTCGTTGGCGGGGGAGTGCATACGAGCCGTGAATTGTTTGCGGAGTTACTCCGGAAAAAATTATCCGGCAACGATGATGATATCGTGCTGTTTCGCGTCGATATAACCGGCAAACAAAACGGCGCTTCCCGCGCTTTACGATATGAAATGATCGATCGATATGACCGGAAGCAAAACCTGACGGCAATGATGCGAACGACGGCATATCCGACAACAGCAATTGCGCTTATGCTTGTTGAAGGTACCGTTACACATCGCGGCGTTTTCCTGCCCGAACAAATTGTGAACGGCGATCTGTTGATTGAAGAGCTGCAAAAAAGAAATATTATGGTACAAAAATCGTATCTGTCTGAAAAACCTGAAGAAGATTGATGATGAATAACCGGAGGAATGTGATGAAACGTTTGCTGCTATTTATATGGATATGGTTTATATTGTTCACGGTTACGGTGTATGGACAAACCTCGCGGGTTGTCATTGAGGGCAGTGATGAAAACCCGTTGATCGCCACGTTTTCCGAACGATCCATAATCTACGGTTCGATGCGTGATGTGGCGGAAGCACTCGATCTCGGATTTTACTATGCCGAGGATACAAAAAAGATCGAGTTGAAAACAACGCGATACCGGCTGAAGGCGACCGGTGAAAATCCGTTCGTTGTTGTGAATGATATAGCAAGCGGGGCCGAATCTGTGTATCAATTACCGGTTAATGTTATCGTAGCGGGTGACGATCTTTTTGTACCGATGAACGACTTTGCGAAGTTTCTTGATATTGTTCTTCCCGCTACCGTTCGCTTTGAACATACCAAAAGAGAACTGATCGTTGGCGATTTGAGGGATGAGCATCATATCGATATAACCGGCATGGAGGTCGAAGAACGAAAGAACGGCTATCTGATCCGGCTGAAGAGTAACCGGCGGGTGAAGGATTTTTCAGGTTTTTACAGGGAGGATGGCTGGTTCTACCTGACGCTCGTGGGAGCACACGTGGATGTCGATGCAATTAAGAATTTTCAACCAACAACGCCCGTCCGCCGCGTTATCCCCGAACAAAGTCCTACCTCATTTCAATTAGCGGTGCAGTTAAACCGTGAAGTACATTCAACAGATGTTTTTCGTGATCCGCAAAACGACGATATCGTTATTGCCTTGCATAAAAAGGTCGATCCTTCAGAGCTTACCCAAACTTATCTTCCTGTTACACCGGGACGTGCAACAGACCGCAGCCGTGATCGATGGATGCTTGATGTAATAGTAATCGATCCGGGGCACGGCGGCAAGGATCCCGGAACGATCGGTGTGCGGGGTACCCGTGAGAAAGATGTTACCCTGGCGATATCAAAAAAACTCGGCGAGATGATCAGAAACAATATGCCCGAAACCAAAGTTGTTTTTACACGCGAGACGGATGAATTTGTTGAATTGTACCGGCGCGGTCAGATTGCCAATGAAGCGGGAGGGAAATTATTTATCAGCATTCACGCCAATTCCACTCCGCGTAAACCCGCACCGCAAAACGGATTCGAGATATATCTGCTCCGGCCGGGGCGAACCGAGGAGGCGATCCGTATTGCCGAGCGGGAAAATGCGGTGATCAAGTTTGAAGAAGATCACGAAGAACGGTATGCACATCTTACCGATGAGAATTTTATACTCGTCTCAATGGCACACAGTGCCTATATTCGGTACAGTGAGCAGTTTGCAGATATATTGCAAAATAAAATATCAAACAATACCGGTGTTAATAACCGCGGCGTTCGTCAAGCTGGATTTTATGTGCTGGTAGGTGCATCGATGCCGAGTGTTCTTGTTGAAGTCGGATATCTTTCGAATTCCGGGGAAGAACGGTTTCTTGCAAGTGACGCGGGTCAGCAGGAAATTGCCGAATCAATTTTTAAAGCCGTTCAACGGTATAGCGAGGAATACGAGACGATGTTCGATACCACCGCGGGCTTCTGATCTGCGAAGGTCACGAAAAACCACAAAGACCACGAATAAAAATAATAAACTATAAACTGGCGAAGCAAAACTGAAAACTCGAAAAAAGACTAAACCTTCTTTACCATCACCCGTGATGTTGCATTATTATCCAGGGAATATTTTTTTTCGCCAACCTGCACGTGCATATCTCCGTTGTCGCGCTCGGTTACAGTGAGTTGTACGTTTGGTACAAGGCCTGCCTTCCAGAGTGTTGCAAGCACTTCCGGTATTTGATCGCTCACCCGTGTTATGATCCCTGTTTCACCTACCTGTAACGTATCAAGGGGATGATCGACGGTTTCCCGAACGGTGCCGTCTTTTTTGGGTATGGGAGCGCCGTGCGGATCTGTTTCCGGGTATCCCAGACGTTCATCGATTTCATCCACAATAGCATCCGGGAGGTCGTGTTCGAGCCGTTCGGCTTCTTCATCGACGTGTTCCCATCCTAAACCGGCTTTCTCGGTGAGGTATGTTTCCCATAAACGATGGGAGCGGATAAGTTTCAGAGCTTGTTTTTCGCCATCGTCCGTTAGTTCAAGTTTTCCGTTGTCCGGTATATGCAGATAGTGTTCTTGTTTAAGTTGTTTGATCGGTTTCTTCAGTACCTGTTCTTCCATTCCCAGGTAATCTGCAATAGTTTGTATGCGTGTGTCTTTTCTATCGTTTGTAAGATGATATACGGCTTTGAGTATATCGTCTTTGAGATGGCGGTCTTGCGCACGTTTTCGTTGAACCGCTTTGATCAATATACCCTGCTTCGGAGCAAGGACGAGCGTAACAAGAAATATTAACGTCACAACAATGACCATAGCGGCACCGGATGAGTAGTTCATCCAGTACGATATGTACAAGCCGAGAATGGCTGCGATCGCCCCGATAGCCGACGCAAGCACAAGCATTCTCGGCAACCGTTCGGTGAGTAGATATGCGGTTGCCCCGGGCGTTATCAACATAGCGACGACGAGTATAATACCCACCGCCTGCAGTGAGGCGACGATAGTCATCGACAAAATTCCCATAAGAAAATAATGAACGAGTGCGGTATTCATACCTATCGCCGTAGCCATCGTTGGATCGAATGAAGTAAGCTGCAATTGTTTATAAAATAAAATAATCGAACCGAGAATGACCATACCGATAATAGCAGTCAAATAGAGATCTCCCGGAGAAACGCCGAGCGGATCTCCGAATAAAAAATGCTGGAGGTCGAGATGCACTGCGCGCAGCCGGCTGATCAGCAACACGCCGAGCGCAAACATACCGATAAAGATGACACCGATCGCAGAATCTTCTTTGATCCGGCTGTTGCGGTTAACGAATCCGATAAGCAGCGCGGTTACGATCCCGGCAAATACCGCTCCAAGAAATAAGGCAAAATGACCTTTTCCCGCAACCATAAATGCAATAACCACACCCGGCAACACTGCGTGTGAGAGTGCATCTCCGATAAATGCCATACGGCGTAAAATTATAAAGCAGCCGAGTGCGCCGTTAATTACACCGACCATCACGGATGCAATCAGGGCTCGCTGCATAAACTGATATTGAAGTGGTTCTATGAAAAGATCGTACATCATTGCGCTACACCGAAGAATCGTTCCGTTTTTTGTAATATGGTGAGCCGGCCGCCGTACGTTCTGCTCAGCAGTTCGGGTTTGAAAACTTCCCGTGTCGGGCCGTACGCGACGAGCCATTGATTTATCATGACAAGGTAATCGAAATAATCCTGAACTTTACCGAGATCGTGATTGACAACAATGACCATTTTGCCTTCGTCGTTGAGCGTGTGCATTAGATCGATAATCGCTTGTTCGGTAGTTGCATCTACACCGACGAACGGTTCATCGAGTAACAGTATTTCGGATTCCTGTGCTAAGGCACGGGCGAGAAATACCCGCTGCTGTTGCCCGCCGGAGAGGTTCCCGATCTGTTGTTTTTTGTACTCGTTCATACTCACTTTATCGATCGCCTCATCGACTATCGCCCGGTCGCGTGCCGATGGTCTTTCGATCGCGCCAAGATGCGCATAGCGTCCCATCATAACGACATCCTCGACCGTAACCGGAAAATCCCAGTCGATAATTTCCTTTTGGGGGACATAGGATATTTTGCTCCTGACCTTATCAACCGGTTCTCCGAAAACTTTAATCGTTCCGTGTTCGATCGGCACCAGTTTAAGTATTGCTTTCAGCAACGTAGATTTCCCCGCACCGTTGGGACCGATAATGCCGATGATACCCTTTTCCTGTAATTTCAGGTTAATGGACCGGATAGCCGGTTTACGGTGATATGAAACTGTAAGATTTTGTATATCGATTACGGCTGCATTCTGCATATTATTTCTTTGTTATCGGTTCCTCTTTCATTGCTTGGACGAATGTGTGAACATTATACCGAACCATACCGAGATAGCTGCCGCCTTCGTGATCGGGGGCGCCGATGGAATCGGAAAACAGTTCACCGCCTATCCGGGTGCCGGCATCCCGGGCAATCTGCTCGAGCATACGCGGGTTGACGCTCGTTTCGATAAACACTGCCGGAATATTATGTTCCTGAACGGTTTGTACCAGTTTTATGACATCTTTTGTTTGCGGTTGGGCTTCGGTGCTGATGCCCTGCAATGCCAGTACCTTGACCCCATATGCTTCGCCGAAATAGCGGAATGCATCGTGGCTGGTGATAAGTATCCGGCGGTCTTCGGGCAGCGTTTCGATTTGTGCGCGTACCCATGAATCGAGTTCATCAAGTTCTTTCTTATATGTCTCTGCACGTTGCATGAATTCTTCCTCACCGTCGGGATCGATTTTTACCAGACCGTCTACTATATTGTCAACATATATATGCATATTGCGTACATCAAACCACGCGTGGGGATCGGGTTCGCCGTGCCGCTCTTCATCCTCAAGAGCATTCACTCCTTCAGCCACTTTTATCATCGGCCGGGTTCCGCCTGCATGCCGGGCAAGCTCGTTTAACCATCCCTCGAGCTGTAAACCGTTCAACAGGACGAGATCCGACCGGGCGATCATTCGTGCGTCGCCGGGAACGGGCTGGTAAATATGCGGGTCACCGCCGATGGGCATAAT
>SKXH01000242.1 GCA_007128495.1 Bacteroidota bacterium | reverse complement strand
GTTTCTTCCGGCTTTTCTTTGTCGGTGGGAGGTGTAATAATGGTTGTTTCTTTTGCCTCTTCGCGGGTGACGGCTACTTTACGGTTGATGAGGAAGTTCATAAGAAAGTATACCGGCTTTGTACCGGAGCCGATAAGAATGCCGGTGAGAATAAACTCCCACGGGTGCGATGCGGTGGTATCGAGCTCTGCGCCGTTCAAGCGATGTGGAAGTGTGAGCAGCGGTACAATGGAAAAGTTTGCGATATAACAGCCGGTAATAGCGACGAACGATGCAAACAATTGGATCCAGTATTCTTTCAGAACGATGTTCTTTGAAGGAAGTTTGTACTGCTTTATATCGAAATCGGATTCCGACGACGGCGTCGCGGCGGGCCCCGGTTCAATTTCCCTGACCTGGGATGCCGGCTTCTCCAGTTCTTCCGGTTTCCGTCGAAGGTGATCGTCTTCTTTTTTGGCTTTGATCTCCCGTTCTATTTCATCCCGGTAGTCCTTCTCGATATCGCGTTCCGTCGTCGTTTGGACCGTGGCTAAACGGTGTATGATCCAGTTCAGGATCATCATGAGCCGTTCAACGGCGACTGCAATCGCCAGCATAATTCCGAGCGCGGTCAGAAGCGGGGTGAGTTGAATAAGTTGTTCGTTGGGCATTGGATTCCTTTCCTTCTTTAATTGGACGGGAAGTCGGTATTCCGTTGACCGATATTTCCTGTAGATGATTTCCAGTTTTGTACCTGACGAAGATTCGGCTCATGCTTGAATGTAGCAAGTATTGTGCGTAGCTTGCTCGGTTCAGTATCATTCTTATTTAATAGTCTTTCAAGTTTATGTATGAGCTCTTTTTCCCTCGACTTAAATGCGTCAATCAGATCGGTCGCTCCGCGGATTCCGTATAACCTGAGTTTATGGCGGTTCTCCTTTGCTTCCGGCGAAGTTCCGTCACCGAGATGGAGGTATAGGATTGATTGATCCACCCAATCGACAAGCCGCTCAATGGGTATTCGTGTATTGAGCATAACGTCCACGAGGTTCGCGGTAGCTAAATTTTGCATATCTTCAATTCCTTCTTCAAGGAGCCGTGATTCATACCAGATGTTCAAGCCGTCAAGCTCGTTGAGAGGAAACTTCTGTTTTAAACTCGGGACAATAGTTTTTATCGGCAATTTGACAATCGTTAACAATGCCTGCCAGCCGACGTGCGGAAATACGCCGATTATAAAGGCCAGAACAGCGAGGTGATGTTGTGACCCGGGATTATTCCAGGCAAGAGAAATAACCCATACCAGCAGGAAGACCACTATAATCCGCACGGTAGAACTTAGATAGGCGCTCGTCTTAAGGTCGTTCTGAAAATAACGCCGCACGAGCATCTGCAGGATATAAAAATACGCGCCGAGGAATCCGAAGTAAATTGCTTCAAGAGGTAATGTTGGATTATGAGTGACGGGAATTGACGGTAAAATCGATTTGTTAAAAACGGATTCGGGTTGCGTCACAAGCACCCATCCGACCGAGATCAACAGCGTTGCAATTGCCACCGGCCAAAGGTTTTCTCCCCGGAAACTGGCAAATGAAATATTATTCCCGGGATGTACCGGCCCGAAAACACCTTCGAATTTTTTAATATACAGACTCGTTCCTTGTGTTGTTTTGCTTTGAGTTGCAGGATTATGATGTTCAGTTATCCATTTGTCATGATAAATAGAATGAACGGGAGGTTCCGGGAGGTGTTTGATCTGATCGACTCCGAGGCGGTATAAGTTAAGTACATATTCTTCCCATAACGTCCGGCCTTTTATCGATATGAAATGCAGGTAAAGCCAGGCGGGTAAAAAGGAGAAATATGCGATCACAAAAAGTTTAAAAAGAATTATCTGTTCATCGGCTATAAAGTAAATTGAGAAGATCGCCGCGCCGAGAACGATGAAAATAATGATGATAAATTTGCTCATCGCTTCGAACACTTTGAATTTACTTTTTCCCGCGAAGATCAATATCAATATGGCGACACCAAGAATACCCCCGGTAATTCCCCATCGCAATGAATTACCGCCGCTGTCATCCAGCGGTAGATTTTTCCAAACAAAAATAAAATAGAGGAAACCCAGAATAATTGAAAATGTAATTACCCTTGCTATAAGATCTTCTGCAGGAGAAGTATTCCTTGGCTCCGCGTTTATGCTTTTAGAATCGGTATCTCCCATAGAATGTTATTTTTCACCGGTATCGAAAAGTATAAGTTAATTTATAGAACCAGTTCTGGTTGAGAGAAATTTCGTACGTTTGTTTACGGAATGGTTTGAAGAGCGGAAGCGATACAATTCTATAAAGATATATCATTTTGAATATATCCATCGCTTAATTTTTCAAGGAATAATTTGAGGTGACTCTACTCATTACTATACTATACAGAGCGATATATGTAACGCTGGATAATACAAACAAACTTTCACAAAATCAAGATAATTGGAAAAATAATGGTATACACTTGACTATTTTTATTTAAAAAGCTAAATTCACAAAATTCTCAATTTTCTCAATCGGTATACAGATTATTGCTTCCCCTGGTAAACAATGTTTCCGCACGCCTGAAATGCCATTGAAATTTCAGGTACACACAGACTGAATAAGGAGAGTTCACATGGTTCCATTCTTTACTTTACGCGGTTACACGGCAGCAGATCCACTCGATACCCTTACATCAAGACTACGATATTTCCTGATCGTAGGAATGGTATTCATTGTTTCAGTCATATATTTTTGGGTCGTGTTTTATCGACTTGAGGTATTCCTGCTCCCGGCAGACTGGTTAATTTGGGTGGAAATCGTTTTTCTCACGATCGTCTACGGATCGATTGTCGTGTTTTTAAGAAAAGCATCATCGGTGATATTGATTCTTATCATGATGTTGCTCGGTGTACCGATGGATCTGTATCTCGAGTCGTATTACAGGGCTGCGGGATTGACTGCGATGTGGGAATATAACGTTGACGGATTGCTCGGTTCACTTCATCCGCTGCTGCAGATATTTATTGCCTGGTTTGTTGACGGACTTGTTATCGGTGTCTTAGCTCTCTGGGTGGCACGGCTCTCCGCCCGCTTTTTTACATCCGATGACACTGCTTCCGGTCGTCCGACCGGTGAGGAGCGCGTGAAACTTTTCACCGATGAGTGGACGAACGAACCTGTTAAAAAGCCCGGCCGTGATTTGGCTTTTTATGTTCTCCGGCTGCTCGGTCTCGGATATCTTGCTTACTTTCTCCTTATTCTCATCGGCTTACTTGGTACAACGCCGTATCCTGAACAGCTTCGCGGGATGCTCGATATGACGTATCTCAATCCCGCGCTGATGATCAATTCGTTGATCAAAATATCCCTCATGTTTGTGCTTTTATTTATCGGAGCATATAATAAGACGCTGAGGTGGTACTGTGTACTAATCGTCATATTCGCACATTTTGTGTCTACCGTCGGTTCGGTCGGTTTATACCTGAACGCTCCCGCCGGCGATGCGTTCAGGGATTTTCTTATGATGTCTGCTATCATTGATGCAGTGATCGTTATCGGGTTCGGTATAATTCTTTTCAACACCGGAAGAGAGCCGGAACGTTTCGGCAGACGTAAAGAATTTCCAGCTTTTTATTCATTCCCGTATTTTCTCACATCCACTGTATTTTATTGTATCGGTATTGTATTTGCTTTGATGTTTGTTGCTGTATTGTATTTTCGATTTATGACCGATGGTACGTGCGGTCTTGGCGCCGTATTCGGATTTCCGGATCCACAGGTGCTCAACACAATAACTGCGTACACAACACTGAGTTTTCTTGCTATATTACTTGCGCAGCGCGAAGTGCTTCGTGAAAATCTTTCACGTTTAATATTTCTTTCGTTTTTTATTATGACTGCGGGAAGCGCACTGTGGATGGTCTTCTCGATAGGTGACGGAGGTGTGTCCATTACTACGAGGCATGAAACAATTGTTGCTGTCGACCGGTATTTTGTTGTCCTCGTTATTATCGGCATAGTCGTATTGGCGGGATTGATCGCTCTTCGAAAAATGTATTACACTGTTGAATACTCAATTAATGCTATGAATCCATCCACAGCCCGTGCGGTAATGGCACTCCATGGTGCACTGTTTGATGGTACTGCCAATGAGCAGAGTGAGGTGCTCGAATGTATCGACCGGCACATTGCGGGAGTACGCGGACGAAGGCGGGGGATGCTCAATTTCCCATTCTGGATCGTTGAGCATATTATTTCACCAATCTATGGGCTTCGGCCAAATTTTTCAACTATGGACGCACGGGAGCGGCGTTTTTATCTCAGGAAGTATATTCTTCGACAACCGCATGAACGTGATCGCTCTGTGGTGCCCAATCTTGCGCACCAGGTTTATATGATCGGTACAGCGCTTCACTCATTTATTACGCTCGGAAATTATTCACTGGTCGATAAAAAACGTGAGATCGGTTTTGTACCTCCCGATGCCCGGGATCGATTGCAGGGAGATTACGCTGAAGGGCCGCCGCCTTACAAAAAGATTGCAGAACTACCGGACAGTCCTGAACATCCAGCAAACTTTAAACCTGAAGACCGGAAAAAAGATAAACCGCTCGTTGCTCCGAGAGTCGTCACCCCGGTCGATAAACCGCGTATACCCGACGAGGTCGATTATCTGGTGGTCGGTTCTGGTGCGGGCGGCGGTGTCATGGCGTACCGGCTCGCATGTGCCGTCGAAGATCCCTCAAAGATACTTGTCGTTGAACGCGGGAAGCGATATTCTCCGTTACAGGATTTTAACGACGATGAGATGGAGATGATACGAAAACTTTATAAAGAGGGCGGTCTTCAAATGTCAAAACGATTCGATCTGATCGTTTTACAGGGTGAGTGTGTCGGCGGGACGACGGTGATGAATAATTCGGTCTGCTTTGAAATGCCGGAGGGAATTAAGTCGATTTGGGAAGAAAAATACGGACTTGATCTGAGTCCTTTGCAGGAGGAAAATAATAGCATAGCACAAGAGCTCGAGATCGGCCCGATAGCTCAGGACGGTATTAATACTCGTGTACAGGAAAAATTTGAGAAGGGTATCAAGGCATATAACGAAAATACGAGTGATGATCAGAAATTTGTATCGGAGGTACTTAAGGCAAATCAGAGAAATATTTTGGGAAGCGGTATGTGCAACCTCGGTAATAAGCGAATGCGAAAGCGTTCGGTGCTCGAGACATACATACCGTGGTCGGAAGCACGTGGTGTACAGGTGGTCAGCGATACAAGTGCGGTGAGATTTATAAAGGACGGGAGACGTGCTGTAGAAGTTGTGCTTCGTACCAATATCGGAACCATGAAACGCGTCAGGGTAAACAAAGCGATCGTTACAGCAGGCGGTGTTATTGCAAGCAGTCATTTCTTGATGCGAAGTATGAGTAATAAGAGCGATCCGGTGAGGAAGAATGTCGGGAGAGGATTAAGCTGTAATTTTGCATTTCCGTTTGTATTTGAGTTTGATGATATATTGGATGCGTTCGACGGTGTGCAGATAACACTCGGTGCGCTCGATAAGCAACACCGTGCCGTGTTTGAAACATACTTCAATCCGCCGGGCTCGTTTGCAATTTCAGTGCCGTTCTTTTTCGACCGCCATCATGATATAATGAAATCGTATCGAAAATTGGTGAACTACGGCGTTCTTGTCGGTTCGGAGCCGAACGGCAGAATTTCTGAACGTGCCGATCCCATGAACGGCCGGGCATTTAGCTGGAAACTCGGTGAGAGCGATATCGCTCATATAAAATATGCCCTTGAAACCGCGCTTGAGATCGGTATTGGCTCCGGCGCAAAGCGTGCAGTCGTACCGAGCGATCCGGGTATTGAATTGAAATTAACCCGCCAGGAGTTGGATCGATTTAAAAAAGCCCTGGCTGAATATCCGCTGAAAAAGTCTGATCTTCAGATGATGACGGCTCACCCTCAGGGCGGAAACAGAATGGCGGGAGATAATTCAAAATTCAAATCGGAACGCGTTGTCGACGGCAGATTCAGGGTTGATGGATTAGATAATGTTTACGTTGCCGATGCTTCCGTATTTCCCGAGGGCATTACGATAAATCCACAATGGACGATAATGTCTATGAGCTCGCTTGCTGCGAAAAGTGTTCTGGCAGACAGTGAGTAACTTTTTCGGAATTATTATATTTTAAGATTCATCCGATATTATTATGGGTAAATCGTCATAATGTATATTTTTTGATTACGCCCTTTCAGGGCTGTGGTATTGTTATGTTGCTGTTATCACAGGGCTTCACCCTGTGCTTATGATAGCGCTCCTTCGGAGCTTACTATCGGCTTCCTAACGTTGAAAACATAAAACTTAATCCACGAGGGATTAAGATCATTATATCTTATCTCTAAGTATCTTGTACCATTGCTATCCTGTAAGCCCCAAAGGGGCGACATCAACAGCGCAGGGTGAAGCCCTGCGAAATACTGATTTTTGTTGTATGGAATTATTTGATAGAATATGAATTGTTTGATAATCATTGAGCAAAGCGAAATAATCTACCCATAAGAATCCCGGATGAACCTATTTTAAATATGAAACCTGAACTCAAAGTATTTCCCGACAAGAACACATTGATACAAGAATCGGCAGCGTATATTGCCGGTATCATACAGCAATCATTAAAAGAACAAAACCGGTGTACATTCGTGCTCGCAGGCGGCTCGACCCCGAAGAGTCTATACGAAACCCTTGCCTCTGAAAAATATAAAGAAGCAATCGAATGGAATAAAGTACATTTATTCTGGGGAGATGAGCGGTCTGTACCTCCCCATCACCACGACAGCAATTACCGGATGACGAAAGAGGCGTTAATAGAACATATCAATATTCCACAGGAAAATGTGCACAGAATTCTGGCAGAAAATGAACCGGCCGATGCTGCACGTGATTATGAAAAAACTATAAAAAAATTTTTCGGCAATACGTCACAACTTCCGGTATTTGATATAATACTTCTCGGCATCGGGGAGGATGGACATACAGCGTCGTTGTTCCCGGGAACGCAGGCACTTGAGGAGAAGAAGCGGTGGGTAACCGGGGTATATGTGCCGGAATTAGATACGTATCGTATAACTTTCACATTTCCTGTTATAAATAACGGCAAAAATGTTATTTTTCTTGTGTCGGGGTCTTCGAAATCAACAATTATGAAGAAAATATATGAGAGAACTGATACTACGTTTCCTTCTGCGAGGGTCAGTCCTGCAAATGGTTCATTGGTTTATTTGTTGGATAAAGCAGCAGGAGCAAATGTTAGCAGCATTAAGATGTAGTCCACCTTCAAGGTGGACTACATCTATGGCCCCCCCCCTCTTGTCACCCTCCTGACAGATTTGTTTATCCCCGCTTCTTATTATATATACAAAAATATGGATCATATAATATAATAAGGAGCGCACTATGAAGTTAATCGGACTTTTACTCATAGTTCTCATAAGCTTACCTGTATCCGCTCAGCGTAACATAGAGCGCGTCGGGCAGCAATGGAATACTGACAAAGAAAACCGCATCGTCGATCTCGATGAGATCGTTGCATTGTTACCACGCGACAGAATACCCCCGATTGATGATCCCAACTACTGGGATATAGAGCGAGCCGGGAAAACATTTTTCGATCATGAACCCGTAATGGTCGTGGATATTGAAGGCGATGCACGGGCATATCCCCTCAGCATTTTGATGTGGCATGAAATCGTCAATGATGTCATCGCCGGAAAACCGGTCTCGATAACGTACTGCCCGCTCTGCAATGCAGCAATTGTATTCGACAGACGGCTCGAACACGAAGGTGAGGAGTTATTGCTTGATTTCGGTACGTC
>SKXH01000091.1 GCA_007128495.1 Bacteroidota bacterium | reverse complement strand
GGGCTGCACTTTCAAGAGTATCCCAGATTGGTTCACCGCACACGATACAACGTATCCCGCGCTCCATAAGATAGCTGACAGAATTCGGTATTCGCTCAACTAATTCTTCTATTGTTATATTCTTTGTGATCATAGTAGTATCTATAAGATGCATAGCAGTGTGAAAAGATTCAGCAAGAGGAGCGTGATGATGGTAATGAGAAGTATGTATAACCCGGCCGGAATTGCCGGCCGGGTTATGAAGATTTTATCGAAGCGGGAATGCCAGAAAGATATTCCTGTTATCCCGTGTAACATTTAACAATATCGTATCACCGCGCTGCATGCCACGCACGTTTTCGTAAAATTGAACCTGATTTTCAACAGGTTGACGGTTCACGTGGGTTATTAAATCTCCCTCTCGTAATCCCTGACGTGCAGCCATCGAGTTACGTCTTACTTCGCTGACGATCACTCCACTCCGGCCGCTGTCGAGACCGTAACGTTGTGCATTTTCATCGGTGAGATTTGCAACACGAAAGCCAAGCAGTTCATCGATTTCCTCGTCCGGCTCCACGGCAGCAATATCTTCCGGATCCAGCCGTCCGAGCGTTACGTCGATAGTCTGCTCTTCACCGTCACGAATAATCGTTAGTGTTACCTCGGTTTCCGGAGGACGCGATGCAACCTCATTGCGAAGTTGTGATGTGCTGAGAATTTGTTTTCCGTTTAATTTTGTAATAACGTCACCTTGTTGTAAGCCGGCTCGTTCGGCAGGGCTGTTCTCCTGGACGTCGGAAACGAGCGCCCCTTCATTGACCGGAAGTTCCATTGCCTGAGCAAGAATATCATCGACATCTTGAATTATAATGCCCAGCCAGCCGCGAATAACCTCACCGTGGGCAAGCAGCGATTCCATAACCATCCGGGCCATATTCACCGGTACTGCAAAACCGATTCCCTGGAACCCACCTGTGCGGGTTGCAATTGCCGAGTTAATCCCGATCAGCTCTCCGCTCATATTGACCAGCGCGCCGCCTGAATTCCCCGGATTAATTGCTGCATCGGTTTGTATGAAGTCCTCATATTCTGCAAGGCCGACCCCCGTACGTCCTTTCGCACTTACAATACCGCTGGTTACTGAGTGAGCAAGTTCCGGACTGAGCGGACTTCCGATCGCGAGCACCCATTCACCGATCTCTATATCGTCACTATCGCCAAGGGGGATCGCCGGTAAGTCATTAGCATCAACTTTGAGAATTGCAATATCCGTTTGCGGGTCGGTACCGACCACTTCTGCGGGGAAGGTTCTTCTGTCGATCAACCGCACGCGGATGGTATCCGCATTTTCGATAACGTGGTTATTTGTTATTATGTACCCATCCTGACCGACGATAACGCCGGAACCCAATCCGGAGCGTCGGTATTCACGTTCTTCGGGTTCTTCACGCGGCTGCCGTCTCCCGAAAAAATCCTCGAAAAAGTCATCAAACGGACTTCGAAAGAACGGGAACATGCGGTCTTGGCGAACCCGGTACACCCGCTCAGTGAATACGGTGACCACCGAAGGATTAACGGATTTGGCGAGTTCGACAAACGCTTTATTAAGATCGTCGAGTGTGCGAATCTCACGGTCAATAGCCGGCATCGATTCACCGGGATTGACAAAATTCGGTGTACCGTAGACAGGTTGGGGCGGGGTACGTTCCCACTGGGTCGCTACAAGCAAACCGGCAAGCAAACCTATACCAACCAGTATTATTGCTGATAGTCTTGTTCGCACATGCATATTATTACCTCCCATATCAGTTTCTGTTAAAATTCATATCTATTTTTGCTATAAAAATAATAAAATTTTATTATTAATAAAATATTGTTATAATGGTATTTCACTGAATAGAAACTCATATAATTTTTCAAAAGAAAAAATTCACTCCGGTGAATTATACCAATGGAATTGCCGAAATAGCGAAAAGTTGATATGATACAGGATGAATCGAATACTTACCGTACCGTTATTTTTTCAATCGCAGCGCTGATAGCGTTTGCTTCGAATTCAATAATCTGTCGCCTCGCGTTACGGGAGGAGGTTATTGATGCGAGCAGTTTTTCTGTAATCCGGCTTATTTCCGGTGCAGCAGCCCTCTGGTTGATACTTGTTCTATCGGGATACAGGAAAAATCCGGAATATAATGGAAGCTGGACGTCGGCCTTGATGTTATTTCTCTATGCGTTCGCATTTTCATTTGCATACATCGATCTCGACGCCGGAATAGGCGCTCTTATACTTTTCGGTGTTGTACAGCTTACTATGTTGTTGACCGGTCTCGCAAAAGGCGAACGGCCGCGTCCTATCCAATATATTGGATTGTTCCTGGCAATGGGCGGACTGGTTTATTTGATATGGCCGGGTATAGAGTCTCCTTCGTTGCATAGTTCCGGCTTAATGGCGGTTGCCGGTATCGGCTGGGGGGTCTATTCATTGCGGGGGCGCGGTAATAAACTTCCGGCAGCGGTTACTACCGATAACTTTATCAGAACTGTGCCGTTTGCTATTATGGCCGGCTTAGTATTTCTTCCGCAACTTCATATAACCACTGCCGGATTTATATGGGCGGTTATATCCGGCGCGGTGACTTCCGGTATAGGATATATAATTTGGTATTCGGCATTGCGAGGATTAACAAGAACTCGTGCAGCGATCATTCAATTATCTGTTCCGGTTATAGCTGCATTTGGGGGAGTTATATTGCTCTCTGAAAGCATTACCCTCCGTTTGATCCTTGCTGGTGTTCTCACCCTCGGAGGAATCACACTTTCCATATACGGAAAGGAGAAGTGAAATTGGCAATAACTTTTTGTATCATTATATATATGAGTTTTCTCTAAAAGGCATTTCACCTCTCAATATTCAGATAGGAGGAAAAATGGCTAAACAAACCGCTGAACTCATCGTCCGGAATCTGTTTTCCGAAGCAGACATCGAAATCAACGGTAATCAACCCTGGGATATTCAAGTACACGATAACAGATTATATAATCGAGTTTTGCGTGATGCAGCACTCGGCCTCGGCGAATCATATATGGATGGCTGGTGGGATTGCGATGCACTCGACGAATTTATAGCTAAAATTCAGAGAGCCGATCTCGAGAAAAAAGTTAGAGGAAGCTGGTGGATAAAGTTGCACTATTTGCGGTCAATGTTATTCAACTTACAAATACGGTCGCGTTCCCATCGGGTTGCCAAGCAGCATTATGATCTTGGAAACGATCTCTATCGTGCCATGCTCGATGAACGATTGAATTATACCTGTGCTTACTGGAAAAATGCCGATAACCTAAACGATGCTCAGGAAGCCAAACTTGATCTTGTATGTAAAAAAATTAACGCCAAGCCGGAAATGCGTATTCTCGAGTTAGGATGCGGATGGGGAAGTTTTGCAAAATATGCAGCAGAAAAATACGGCGCGCATGTTGTTGGGGTAAATATATCCAAAGAACAAGTTGAACTCGGTAAAGAATTATGTAAAGGATTGCCCGTAGAGTTACGCTTACAGGATTACCGCGATGTATCGGACACGTATGATGCTGTTGTTTCCATCGGCATTATGGAACACGTCGGTTACCGGAATTACCGCACCTATATGAAAGTAGTCGACCGGTGTTTGAAGAAGGATGGTATTGCATTTGTTCATACTATCGGTGGTAATAAAAGCGTCACAACGACAAATCCCTGGACAGAGAAATATATATTTCCGGGCGGGATGCTGCCTTCTATATCGCAACTCGGTTCGGCAATGGAAGGATTGTTCGTTATGGAAGATTGGCATAACTTCGGTCCGGATTACGATAAAACACTCATGGCCTGGCACTCAAATTTCGAAAATGCATGGGATGATCTGAAACATAATTATGATGAACGATTTTACAGGATGTGGCGTTTCTATTTGCTCAGCTCCGCCGGCGGATTCCGTGCACGCAATACACAGTTGTGGCAGATTGTGATGACGAAACCCGGAACTCCACAGCCGTGTTGCAGGGTTAATTAACAACTCCCGATAATTTGTAATCCCGCAAGCAGGAGCTTGTGTGTAATGGAATAAGCAATTGAGCGTCAAGTGTAGTTTCAAAAGAATTCGCTTAAACACTCAAATGATTTTGACTTTCTTCGGTATATGGAACATTCTGAAGTTATCATAATAGGCGGAGGTCCTGCCGGTTCCGCTTGCGCCGGGAAGCTCAGGCAACATAATGTGGATTGCCTCGTCCTTGACCGCGCAGTTTTTCCGAGGGATAAACTTTGTGCAGGATGGATAACTCCTGAGGTTCTTGATGATCTCAATACGAGTCCCCCGGATTACCCGCACGGAATCATCCCTTTAAAGAAAATGTATATTACCTTTCGCGGTATCAAATTTAAGGTGCCGACACTCCAGTATTCTATACGCAGGTATGAATTCGATAATTGGTTGTTACAACGATCGCGAGCTCCGGTGATTACGCACAACGTCAAACAAATTGAACGGAGAAACGGATCGTTTATAATCGATGGTGCGTATTCATGCAATCACATTGTCGGTGCGGGAGGAACAACATGTCCGGTATATAAGACATTTTTTAATAAATCCGAATCGCGTCTCGATGAAAATCTCATCGTAACCCAGGAAGAAGAGGTCCCCTATGAATATACCGATCCAAATTGTTATTTATGGTTTATGGAGAATAAACTGCCCGGCTATGCATGGTACGTACCGAAAGCGAACGGTTACATAAATATTGGTGTCGGAGGAAAAGAGTACGGTTTGAAAAAACAAAACGACTCAATAAAGCGCCATTGGGATATATTGGTACGCAAATTGGATGAGAAAGGTCTGGTAACAGGATATGATTTCAAACCGAAAGGTCATAGTTATTATCTCAGAAATAAAGAAAGCAAACTTCGACGTGGAAATGCTTATATAATCGGTGATGCCGCGGCCCTTGCGACGGTAGATATGGGAGAAGGGATCGGGCCCGCCGTCAGGAGCGGTATTTATGCAGCAGAAGCAATCGCCGCAGGCAAAAAATATACACTGGACGACATAGCAAAACGCTCGATACGGTGGAAATGGTTGCGGTTTGGAAAATAAATTAAAATCAAGGAGTTGACACATGCAATCTACTACTACTCTCATTCTTGGTGGAGGATTTGGCGGAATCGCCGCTGCTCATACGTTGCGGTCACTCCTGCCGGATGAACATAGAATCGTACTCATTGATAGATCGCCTCACTTTGCAGTCGGCGCGACAAAAACCTGGATTATACTGGGCGAAAAGGAGCCGGATGATGTAACAAGTAACAGGGAAAATCTCCTCCCGGAGAATGTTGAATTTATTCAAGCCGACATACAGAAGATAAATATAAAAAATGGTGTTGTATTCACAAGTCAAGGGGAGGTCAACGGTGATTATTTTATTATAGCCCTCGGCGCTGATGTCAACATGGGGGCAATTCCCGGACTCGACCGTGCAGCACATTCATTTTATACTATGGACGATGCGGTCGAATTACAGAAAGTACTCCACGATTTTAAGAAAGGTGAAATTGTATTACTCATCCCGCGAA
Source organism: Bacteroidota bacterium (assembly GCA_007128495.1). Taxonomy (GTDB): domain Bacteria; phylum Bacteroidota; class Ignavibacteria; order T3Sed10-11; family T3Sed10-11; genus T3Sed10-11. Next base: position 18,405 of record SKXH01000091.1, on the reverse strand, counting down.
TGCCGATCAAGTGTCCGCCAGCTCCGTATGAAGCGGCGTTGATGCTCGATGACTACTTCAAGCGGCACAAACTTCGCCAACAAATTAATTTAAGCATATATACCGTAGAACCCGGTCCAATGGCCACTGCAGGTCCTGAAATGAGTACATACATCCGTTCATTGATTGAAAGTCGTAACATCGAATACCATCCGCTGAAAAAAACCGAATCGATCGATGATAAAAGCCGGCGAATAGTTTTTAATGATGGAAGTGAAAAAAACTATGACCTGTTGATCGCGATTCCTCCTCATCAGGCACCGAAGGTGATACGGGATGCGGAACTCATTAATGCGGGTGGTTGGATACCGGTTGATCCTAAAACCATGAAAGTCAATACCGGAGAGGGAACCATTCCGGTGTATGCTGTCGGAGATAATACTGTTGTCCCCCTTCTGGGACGTCACAAACCAGATGTACCGCTCGTATTGCCAAAAGCAGGTGTTTTTGCCGCATCGCACGGTACAATTGCAGCACAGCAAATCGCAGCAGATGTACGAGGTGAATCAATCGCCGGGGAATTTGACGGGAAGGGATACTGCTATATAGAAGTCGGCGGAGCGGAGGCAATCAAAGGCGAGGGTTCGTTTTTCGAGATGCCTAATCCTCAGATGAAACGCAAAGCGCCCGATAAGGAACAATATCAGGATAAGGTGAAGTGGATAGAAAATTGGTCGTCGGGTAAAGTTGTATGATGGAGGAACTGGTGATGCTACACCGCTTTTCGCTACGGCACTGATAGGTGGGGTTACAGGAGTCATTCGAGAGCATCCATGTAACCCCGCTCGCCAGAGCGGGAAGACTCAAGAAGTTCCAGCCAAAAATAGAGGTTTATAAGTAACCAATAACGCCCTACACTGGTGTGTGGGGTTACAAGTTGTATTATCAGGTCTGCTTAACCTCGTATCATAATTCCTTGAAAATCACCCCTATAAGTCGTATATTAAATATTTACGGAATTTACACAGCGCCTGTCCCGGTACGGCAGGCATTTTTTTTGATTGGTTGATTGCAGAGATGAAGAATATTCGTAACTTTTGTATAATTGCACACATAGATCACGGGAAGTCCACACTTGCAGATCGTTTTCTTGAACGGACCGGTACGATCACCGAACGGGAGATGATGGATCAGATCCTTGATGATAATCCGCTTGAGCGGGAGCGCGGTATCACCATAAAAATGCACGCGATAAAAATGACGTACCGCGCAAACAACGGTATTGATTATATGTTGAACCTTATAGACACACCGGGCCACGTCGATTTTACATACGAGGTATCCAGATCGCTTAATGCCTGTGAAGGGGCACTGCTGGTTGTCGATGCCTCGCAGGGTGTAGAAGCGCAAACGATCAGCAATTTTTATCTCGCCCTTGAAGCCGATCTTGAGATAATACCGGTCATCAATAAGGTCGATCTCCCGAATGCTGAAATCGATTCCGTTCGTGCCCAGCTTAAAGAATTGATGGGGTGTACCGACGATGAAATCCTTGAAGTGAGCGCAAAATCGAATATCGGTGTGGATGATTTACTCGAGACCGTCGTTCGCCGTGTACCACCGCCGAAAGGCAGTGTCGATGCTCCTGCACGGGCGTTGATATTTGATTCGGTTTTTGATATGTATCGCGGCACAATTTGTTATATACGCGTCTTTGATGGCGAGTTCAAAGAGAATGATGATATGATGCTCTTCCATAACGATAAAAAGTTTGAAGCTGAGGAGATTGGAACATTACAACGGACGAAGAAGAAGACCGGTGTTTTGAAAGCAGGTGAGGTGGGATATTTAATTCCCGGAATAAAAGATGTACGGGAAGCAAAGGTTGGCGATACGATTACCGTGTTGAACAATAAGGCGAAAGTACCGTTGCCGGGTTATAAAGAGGTGAAACCGATGGTCTTCAGCGGTGTATATCCCGCCAATATGGAGGATTTTGAAGGGCTACGCGACTCGCTTGAAAAACTACAAATGAACGATGCATCGCTCGTCTATGAACCCGAAACCTCGACAGCGCTCGGGTTCGGTTTCCGCTGCGGCTTTCTCGGTTTGCTGCACATGGAGATCATTCAGGAACGGCTCGACCGCGAATATGATCAAACAATAATTACCACCGTTCCGAATGTTGAATATAAGGTCGTGCTGACCAGTGGTGAGGAATTGCACATTGACAATCCTGCAAGTATGCCCTCTGCAGGATCGATTAATCACATAGAAGAACCGTTTATACGCGCCGAGATCATAACACCCTCGGAGTATGTCGGTAACCTTATGCAATTATGTATGGAGCGGCGCGGTGTATATAAAAATACGCTATATCTTGATCCGCAGCGCGCTAACTTACATTTTGAACTTCCGTTATCCGAGATTATTTTTGATTTTTATGATAAGCTGAAATCTGTCTCGCGCGGCTATGCATCGTTCGACTATGATTACCTCGATTATCGTGAGTCGGATCTCATTAAACTCGATATCTTACTCAACGGCGATCCGGTTGACGCGTTATCGTCAATCGTTCATCGTGATAAATCGTATGTCTGGGGAAGAAGGTTGAGCAGCAGGTTAAAGGAGTTGATTCCCAAACAACAGTTTGAGGTTATCATACAGGCGGCTATCGGAAACAAAGTTATTGCGCGCGAGACGGTTCGTCCGTTGCGAAAGAACGTGACAGCAAAATGTTACGGCGGCGATATTACACGAAAACGAAAGCTGCTGGAAAAACAGAAGGAAGGAAAGCGCAGAATGAAACAGGTGGGCCGCATTGAAGTGCCTCAGGAGGCGTTTCTTGCCGTCCTTTCGATGGAACAATAATATTGAAGGAGTCGTCATATACATGGCATCAAAAAAGAAACCGCGTGAACGGCTGAAAAACAAAGACAAGCGGAAGGCAAAAGACCCGAAAGAAGCGGTACTGAAATTCTTAAAAGAAGCGGGCATAATATTCGGTATCTTTATTATATTGAACAGCTTTGTCTTTGCCTCGTTTGTGGTACCGACCGGTTCAATGGAGGATACCGTTCTTGCCGGTGATTTCCTTTTTGTCAATAAATTTGTTTACGGTGGCTCGACACCGCGGCATATATTTTACACAAATGTTCGCATCCCGTATCTCACAATACCGGGTTTTCGGAATGTACGAACGGGTGATGTAATCGTCTTTGAATTTCCGGGTTTGCGCGATGAGGTCCAGCCCGAAGAGTTTCATTATTATTTAAAACGTGCTGTTGCATTGTCGGGTGATACGGTCGAGATACGTGATCGTGTTCTTTATGTGAACGGTGAGCAAGCGCCGCGCCCGCAGTATATGCGAACGAGCGCCCGTTCACCGCTTCCGGCAAATCAAGCTGACCCGCGTATTTTCCCCAAGGGCAAACCGTGGAATGAAGACAACTACGGACCGCTCTACATCCCCGGCGAAGGAGATACCCTGCATCTATCGGAGGATAATTTTGAGGGATGGCAGGTTTTTATTCAAAGGGAAGGAACCGAAGCGCGTATGCTCGCCGACGGCACGATTGAGATTAACGGGAAAAAAGCCGATCATTATATTGTCCAGCGTGATTATATGTTCGGGCTGGGCGATAATCGCAATAACAGTCTTGACAGCAGATATTTCGGTTTAATTGCAGACGATATGCTTATCGGCTCTCCGATGATCGTTTATTTATCGTGGGATCCTCATATCCCTATTGTAAACTTATTCAGCAAGATCGGATCTATTCGATGGGAGAGATTCGGACGTATAATTCGATAAGGTAATGACAGAAACTACAAACATAAAGCAAAAAACACTATTACGCGAGTATCTTGAAGTTATACTCATTACCATACTCGTTGCGTTCTGCATCAAAATATTTGTGATGGATGCGTACCGCATTCCGACCGGTTCGATGGAAAATACGCTGGTAGCGGGTGATTATATTCTCGTGAATAAATTTCTTTATGGTCCGAGTACGCCACGTACAATACCGTTGACAAATGTTAAAATACCGCACGTGCGGTTACCCGGCCTTACAAGTCCGGACAGGGGGGATGTGATCGTCTTTCAGTTTCCCGGTGAACGGGATGAAATCGCCCCGGATGATAACCTGAATTATATAAAACGTGCTGTCGGATTGCCCGGCGATTCTGTAAAAATACATGACCGGGAAGTGTTTGTGAACGGTGAATTATTCCCGAAATTATCGACGCAGCGGGATGCAAGCCGCTCACTAAAACCCAAGGGGAGAAATGATCTGCGGATTTTCCCGACCGGAGCGCCATATAATGAAGATAACTATGGCCCTATTTACGTTCCGAAGCAGGGAGACACGATAACGATCACGAAGGATAATATTAAGCAGTGGGAGGTATTCCTCCAGCGCGACGGCGCGAAAGTCGAAGTGCTCCCGGACGGATCCATTAAATTAAATGATGAAATTACAAATAAATATGAAATACAGAGAAACTATTATTTCACACTCGGCGATAACAGGGATAATAGTCTCGACAGCAGGTTCTGGGGATTTGTACCCGAGGAAAATATAATCGGCAAGGCATTAATGATTTACTGGTCGTGGCATAAGGATGGTACACCGGATTATCTGGCGCGTTTTCGAAATATACGATCCGACAGAATCGGTACACTAATTCGATGATGAATATGCGAGGATTATATCTGCACATACCGTTTTGCGAACACAAATGTATCTACTGTGATTTTTATTCAATAGAACAAACAGACGGAATACAATCGTTTGTAGATAATCTGAGAAAAGAAATCACGATGGCGGCTGAAACTATCGATGAGGGCCTTCCATTCACCTCTGTGTTTCTTGGCGGTGGTACTCCATCATTGTTAACACCCGCACAACTCGATGACATCGTCAATATGCTGCATCGCAGCTTGTTTATAGCACCCGATGTAGAATTTACCGTCGAGACAAACCCAGGCACGGTTGATATTGAAAAACTTAAAGCGTATAAGTCTATAGGGGTGAACAGACTCAGTCTCGGAGTGCAATCATTTGTCTCTGACGATCTGGAATTTTTAACCCGTATTCATTCTGTTGAAGATGCCGAACGGTGTTACCACAATTCGCGGATCGCAGGGTTCGATAATATTAACATCGATCTGATGTTTTCGCTGCCGTCTCATAACCGCGAACAGTGGTTTTATAACTTACGGCGAACTATGGAACTCGCTCCCGATCATATTTCGGCCTATAGTCTCACGTATGAAAAAGGAACACCCCTCCATACGATGTTGCAAAGAAATGAAGTGAAACCGATCGACGAGGAGCTTGATGCGGAGTTGTACGAACTTACTATCGATACCCTTGAAGCCGTAGGTTATTCGCAATATGAAATCTCGAATTACGCAAAGGACGGAAAGGAATGTTTGCACAACCGTACCTACTGGGAGTATTATGATTATATCGGTTTAGGTCCGTCAGCTCATTCATTCATCGAGGGTAAGCGGTACTGGAATGTTAAAAATCTTGAAAGTTATAATCGAAAAATTTGGGGTGGAGTAATGCCTGTTGCAGGCGAGGAGAAATTGACCAACGATCAACGGGCTGAGGAGGAGATATTTCTCGGATTACGAACGAAGGGTGTGGACCTGGAAAAAATTAAAAACTTTTATAATTTGGATCTATTGCACAGGAAAACTGAGGAGATATCCTCATTCTCCGAACGCGGGTTTCTTATCATAGACAATGGTATTTTACGGCTTACAAAGTCGGGAAAAGCGTATGCGGATTGGATCGCATCGGAGTTAATGTAAATTTGTAATAATTTTAGACAATATAAATAATTCTTGTATTATAAAATATGAACCTCATAACCGAAAATAGGATCGTTGCCGCCATTGTGTTGGTGGTAGCTTTAATAACATTATTTTCCACGGTATCTCCGTCGGTTTCATTTTGGGATCCGGGTGAGCGAATCGCTGCTTCATATCTTGTTCAGGTGCCGCATCCTCCGGGCGCGCCGATGTTCATTTTAATGGGACGTGTAATGTCGATGATACCGTTCGCAGAAGACATCGCGTACCGGGTAAATGCGATTTCAGTGTTATCCGGTGCATTCACCGTATTGCTGTTATATCTTATGGTAACCCGTGTTATCACCTACTTTCGTGGAAAGCCGGTATCTATAGGTGATAAAATAATAACCTACGGCAGCGGTGTTATCGGGGCATTATCGTTATTATGGAGTCAGACGTTCTGGTTTAATGCTACCGAGGCGGAAACCTATGCCGCAAGTTTATTCCTCACCTCATTGGTAGTATGGCTCGGTATGTTGTGGTACGAAAACGCGGATGAGCCGTGGAGTGAACGGTACCTGCTGCTCGGTGCTTATGTAATCGGACTCTCAATCGGAGTGCACTTGTTGAGTGCGCTTGCGATATTTCCCGTAGCTTTAATGATTTATTTCAGACGCTATGAGCCGGAGTGGGGTTCGTTTATAAAGTTCGGCCTCGGTGCGGTGGTCGCATTTTTCATTATATATCCGGGTATCGTGAAATGGTTCCCGTCTATGTTAGACGGTCACTTATCTATCGGCGGTATGGTGGATATACAGGAGAGCGGGTTGCTAAAACTCATACCGCCGCTCATCTTAGCTGCAGCGCTGTACGGTTTATATCACTCCGTTCAAAACAAACAGAAGTTTTTGAATCTTGCAATGCTCGCATTCCTGCTTGTGATGTTTGGATTTACGACGTACACCACGGTATTGATCCGCTCAAATGCAAATCCTCCGATGAATCAAAATCAACCGGATACGATGAATGCGCTGGTATCATACCTTAACCGCGAGCAGTATGGCGAGACACCGTTGTTCGATCGCCGGTGGAATCCTGAACCGAGGCATCAACAAAACTATATGAAATATTCAAGCGATTTCGATTATATGCTGCGATATCAGTTCGGTCATATGTATATCCGGTATCTCAGTCACAATTTTATCGGGAAAGAAGGCGACTCGCAGGATGCAGGTGTCGATTGGCGCGGATTGTATGCCATACCGTTCATTTTAGGATTGCTCGGGGCCTGGTATCATCTCAGAAGTGATTGGAAGTGGGGGACGGTCTTCCTGTCGCTTTTCATAGTCACGGGATTGGCTCTTGCTTTTGTATTCAACATGGCCGAGCCCCAGCCGCGCGAACGTGATTATTTTTATGCGGGGTCCTTCTTTGTCTTTGCAATGTGGATAGGGATAGGTGCGTCTGCGATCCTCGAAATGATCCGGGATTTTATAAAAAATAATAAAATGCAAACGATAGGGCTCGGTATCGGTGCGGTTGTGTTGTTTATTATTTCACCGTTGAATCTTGTTACCGAGAATTGGCACGAGCGGGATCGTTCGGGTCACTACGTTGCGTGGGATTACGGTTATAATCTGCTTCAAAGTGTGGAAGAAAACGCGATACTTTTCACCAATGGAGATAATGATACATTTCCGCTCTGGTACTTGCAGGATGTCGAGGGAGTTCGTACCGACGTTCGTGTCGTTAATCTTAGTTTGTTAAATACGCCGTGGTACATCAGGCAGTTAAAACATCAGGAACCGCATGGTGCAAAACCTGTACCGATAAGTATAAGCGACGCCGAGATAGATAGAATTCGTCCGATGCAGTTTGAGCCGCGTGATTATGAGTTACCCGTACCGGATCATGTGTATGATGAATTCGATGTCGATGACCCGGAGGTACGTGAACAGGGCAGAATTCAGTGGACGATGCGGAATACAACGGAGTTTAACAATATTCCGGTAATACGCGTGCAAGATATAATGGTGCGCGATATTGTTATGACATCGGGGTGGGAGCGGCCGGTCTATTTTGCGGTCACTATTCCCGATAACGGAAGTAAGATCGGGATTGACGAGTATCTTCGCCTGCACGGATTGGTACAGCGGATTACCCCGGTACACAGAGAACACGGGAAACGTATCGGTGTGGAACCGCTCCATACAAACTTATTCGACGAACCTGAAACATTTTCACGCGAGCCGCGATACGGCTATAAATTCAGAGGTTTGAACGATCCCGATGTTCACCTTGAGGAGCAAAGCCGCCGGCTTACAATAAATTACCGGAATGCATTCTTACAGCTTGGTATGCATTACCAGCACGAAGCAAACAACGATCCTCTGACGATCGAGACGCTTGATCGAATGGAATATGTTATGCCGCGCGAATTAATCGATGAAAGTCCGGGAATGACATTCGAAGTCGCTAAACTCTACCGGCAAGCCGGGGCGGAAGATACATTTTATGAATTGACCGATTATCTCATCGCAAAAATGGAGGAGGAACTGGAGGAAACACCGCGACCTCCGCTTACGATGAATAATCCGTATATCATTCTTTTTAATTTGTACAATGACCGTCAGGAGTTCGAAAAAGAACGTGAAATACTTACCCGGATGCAATCTGTGTATAGCGATAACCCTGACATTCTGAGGTTTACCCAACAACGGATAGAACAACTCAATGTTATCCTCGAAGAAGAAGAGGAGGATACTGATGTTCCCGATCCGGCGATTACACCTGAAGAAATCCAGGAGTAATCACGCTTGGTAAAATCATCTACAAAACAGGATTGGGAATCATACTGGGGAAGTAAAGATCGGGCCGAAGAAGTTTACTCGAATGAATACCGGATTGCGCGGAATTTGGAGATTGCCGGTATTCGGGCCGGGGCTTCTGTACTGGAAGTCGGCGCCGGGACCGGGCGTGACAGTATACCGCTTGCCGATGCGGGGGCAATCGTCTACCAACTGGATTATTCGTTTGAATCTCTTCGTCTTATCCGGCAAAGAATATCGAATTATGCGAATATACATCCTGTCGGTGGTGATACATTTTGCCTCCCGTTTTATGATAATACGTTTGATGTTGTTTTTCACCAGGGTTTGCTTGAACATTTCCGCAAACCCGAAGCGGGCCGTATGCTCGATGAACAAGTACGGGTGCTGAAACCCGGCGGTTTATTACTTGTCGATGTTCCTCAAAGATATCATCCGTATACAGTAATGAAACATATATTAATAGCAATTGGAAAATGGTTTGCCGGATGGGAACGCTCTTTCTCGTTTCCCGAACTGAATAAATTATTACGAGCACACGGATTGCAGCCGGTTCATCGTTACGGTGAATGGATGGTTCCGGGTTTATGCTACCGTGTTCTTCGTGAAATCGGAAAAAGTATCGGTGTGCGTTTACCGTTGTATCCACCGGGGATTCCCGTTATAAAAACTATTCGTCAGGTAATCAGATTTAAACTACTGAATACCCGTTTACCGCTTTATACCGGAATTTCCATTGGCATTGTTGCAAAGAAATAACTAATACCTGAAATAAACAAACAATGAAAATACTCGTATTCAACTGGCAGGATAAAAAGAACCCGCACGCGGGTGGCGCTGAAGTTCACCTCCATGAAATCTTCGGAAGGATTGCAAAGCAAGGACACTCCGTCACGCTTGTTTGTTCACAGTTTCGGGGTGGGGCGCCGCGTGATTATATTGACGGCATTCGAATAATCCGGATCGGTAGGCGGAACTTATTTAACTTTGCCGTTCCGTTATGGTACCTTTTTTTCGGAGCCAAATACGATGTTGTAGTCGATGATGTAAACAAGGTGCCGTTCTATACGCCAATGTATGTGCGCAAGCCGGTACTTGCATTATTCCATCATTTGTTCGGGAAAAGCATTTTTCTTGAAACAAATCCCGTTGCAGCGAGTTACGTATATGCATCGGAGTGGTTTATACCAAAAATATACCGGCGCGTTCCGATCGTTGCCGTTTCGGAAAGCACGAAATCGGAGCTGGTTGAACAGGGTATACCGGAGAATAATATCAAGATCATTCATAACTCAGTCGATCATTCGCTGTACCGGCCGAATCAAAATAAAAATAACTCTTCGTTTACGATCGGCTTTCTCGGACGAATTAAAAAATATAAAAGTATCGATCATTTGTTAGAAGCATTCGACCGGATAAAAGTAGAATTACCGGATGCAAAGCTGGTTATTATCGGTGACGGTGATTATCTTCCAAAACTGAAGGCGGCTGTTTCAAAGATGAAGTATCGCGGTGATATAGAGTTTACGGGGTATGTGTCGGGTGAGGAAAAAGTTCGCCGCGTTCAGCAGATGGATGTCATTGTAAATACTTCTTCGAAGGAGGGGTGGGGGTTGACGGTAATCGAAGCAAATGCGTGCGGGGTGCCGGTGATAGGGGCAGATGTTCCGGGATTGCGGGATTCAATAAAGGATGAAGAGACCGGCTTACTCTATCGTTACGGTGATATAGAAGCGCTTACCGCACTTTTATTCCGGTTTTATGGCAACGAGAATTTGCGGAATACGTTGTCAAAAAACGCTCAAAAATGGGCGGCAGGATTTGATTGGGATGATGCTGCCGCGGATTTTTTAAAAGCAATCGACGATACTGTTTACGATTGGAAATATCGTAAAAATCCGATGCTCTGATTAAATGCAGCGTTTCGGCCGCGACGCCAAATTATTTGCGACTATATTGCAATACGATTGTATTTTTTGTAATTTATAAGACAATTTTATGCCGAATCAATAATATTAATTTGTAAGATTTTATTGCTAAACAGCCAGGATTGACCGGTATTTGAGGTGGTTGATATGCGGATGCTAATAACCTCTCTTAAACCTTTGTTGGGGAATGAAATTGTCTGGCTGTAATTGGTATTATTAGAATTTTCTAATGAAATACCACTACGCAAACATTATAGTTTAAAGTGGCTGACACATGAAAATATACATACTATGTTATGTATTTAGTTCGGGGAATTTATGAGAAAAGTGACAGGTGTGTTTTCTCGTTTACGCAACAGGCATTTTTTTATGCTTGATGCACTCGCATTTTTGTGTATTCCCTTACTTGCACTTACCATACGAATGGATGGCGATGTTGACCTTTCAAAATTCGGCTATGGATTGCTTGCTGTTACCATACTTTTTACCATCCTCAAATTATCGTTATTTTATTATAGCGGAATGTATCAACGGTATTGGCGTTATGCAAGCGTCGATGAGGTTGCATACATTGGTATTATTACCGGTATTGCTGTTATATTTCAGACTGCGGCTTTTATAACCCTGTATTATGTAGATTTTCTTCCCCTCGGTGATTTACCCCGGTCCATACCGCTCATTGATGGTATGATAACGTTTATTTTTGTCGGCGGTATTCGCTTTAGTGTTCGTCTCACGGAACGAGCGTCGGAAAGAATTGTTAAATCCTCCGGTCACCGTACACTGATAATCGGAGCGGGAAAAGCCGGAGTATCATTGGTAACAGAGATGCAGCGAAATCCGGAGAGCGGATATCTTCCCGTGGCAATGATTGACGATGATAAGAAAAAACACGGTTTGCAGATACGCGGGCTTACAATAGAAGGAAATCGCTATAGAATACCCGACGTGGTTAGAAAACATGGCATTACTAAAGTCATCATTGCAATGCCGAGCGCTTCCGGTCAGGATATACGTGAGATCCATGACATATGTAGAATGTCCGGTGTAACCGTCGATACGCTTCCGAGTATATTTGAAATAATCAACGGTGAGGTAAAACTCGATAGTATACGAGAGATCTCGATCGAAGATCTTTTACGACGTGACCCCATACGAACGAATATCAGTAAAGTGACAAAATTTACATACGGTAAAAAGATATTAATTACCGGCGCAGGTGGCTCGATCGGAAGCGAGATATGCCGTCAGATTATGCAATTCTCACCTTCGGAAATAGCAATTCTCGGACACGGTGAGAATACTATCTTCGATATCCAGCAGGAGATGTTGAAGATGATACGGTTGTATCACAAAAACGGCGGCAATGGAAGACATGTGCCGGAGGTTAAAACGTTTATAGCCGATATACGTTCTGAGTCGCGGTTGAAGATCATATTCGATGACTTCAGACCCGATGTTATTTTTCACGCTGCTGCACACAAGCACGTTCCGCTGATGGAGGATAACATTGCTGAAGCAATTAGTAATAATGTTTTCGGAACACGAAATCTATTATTTCTCTCATCGCGCTATAATGTGGAGCATTTTGTCAATATCTCAACTGACAAAGCCGTCAACCCGACAAGTATTATGGGAGTCAGTAAGCGTCTATCTGAGATATTGGTCATGCAAACCGCGAAGCGAACCGGTAAAAAATATGTTTGCGTGAGGTTTGGTAATGTTCTTGGCAGTAATGGGAGTGTGATTCCAACCTTTACACGTCAAATTATGCAAGGGGGGCCGATCACGATTACCCATCCTGAAGTGAAGAGATATTTTATGACCATTCCCGAGGCGGTTCAACTCGTATTGCAGGCGTCGGTGATCGGGAACGGCGGTGAAATTTTTGTGCTCGATATGGGACATCCTCTAAAAATTGAAGATCTCGCGAAAGACCTCATCCGCTTGTCCGGCTTAGAATGCGGTAAAGATGTTAAGATCGAATATACCGGTCTGCGTCCGGGTGAAAAATTGCTCGAGGAGCTGTTCATAAGCGGTGAAGAATATGCTCCTACCGAACATGAAAAAATTCTGATTGCCTGCAACGCAAGTCAAATCGTACCTGACGGTTTAGATGATCATATCGAGAAGCTCTTCATAGCAGCGCGCAGAAATAATGAGCGGGTAGTACGGGAGATCATTCATCATTTAGTACCCGAATATGCACCTCCCGAAGTAAGCGACTCCGGTAATAACAATAACGGTCATAAGAATTGGCGGGGAGAGACAACAAATTAAAATTCTTAAAACATCACTCCTGCACTAATCGAAATATTTCCATTTTGTAAACTGAAATTTGTTTGAGGGTCATCTCCGATATCCATCAGCCCCAGGGTATATCGTATATCGAGCAAATATTTTATCGAATCATCGGCACCATATTCCAAACCGGTTCCGACGACTATTCCGTAATCAATATCTTTGAATTGATACCATACACGGTTTTTAAATACCTCATCAAAGGGGACGCCGAAGAGATCGCCGGTAAGCTCACCACCGAAGGTTGATCGTGTACGGTATGCTGCTATACCGCCTCCATATGCATTAAATGTAAAACCGGGTCTGTCATAAAATAGCGGTCCACGATCGGGACGGGTGGTTGATAAACGCATAATAAGAGGTATTTCAATATAACCCAGAGTTACCCCACCGTCGAAGCTTAATTCCTGTCCGCGTACAACAATGTCTTCTTGAAACCTGGCCCCTTTCGTGCTATACAGTATCTCGGTTTGAATTGAGAATATAGAGGTAATGTTCAACCGTGCTATTATTCCTCCGGTAAAACGTACTGTGGTTTCAGGGTCAAGAATGAGTTGTACATCCTCTTCGATAATCGAATATTGGTCTCCGTGGAAATATGATAGGTTCACACCAGATTTGAGACCGAGTTCAAAGATTTGTGATTGAGCGATAGTAAGAATTGATACGGTAAGAAATAATGTAAAAAATGTTCGCTTAAAATTCTGAATCATATAAAATAAATACAGGGTTTGAAATTGATTAACCTACGTCCAATGCGGTGCAACCTCGCCAAAAAGCCGGCAAACAGGCGCAACCAAAAGTTTAAGCAAAATAATTTTGCCTTTTGTGCAAGGATTTACTTATAAATTACTAATATAAGTAAAAATAGGTGTTAAAATCAATCACCCTAAAAACTTACTATCAACCCTAACTTAAAGTAAAGCAGATCGGTTGTTGATTGTATTACGTCATACGTTACATTTCCGTTTTCACGTATGATGGAACCCTCCCGGAGATATTCCGCTTCCCGGCCTACCATATATCTGCTCAGCAAATTGATGTGAACAGTGTACGGGAGACTGGAGCCATTTTCGTCATTCGATCCGTCGTAACTATATATTCTGAATTGTACCCCGGCTCCTAATCCATAACTCAGCGAGGTATCCTTGAAGTTGGTATCGCGAATTATATCTTCATCGCCTCCCCGCTCTCTTAACACTGTTTCGGTAAAGAAGTAATTTAAACCGAACAAACCGTCTATATATGGTCTTATCGCCATTTCTGCGGGCATCAATCGAAACAGCAAGTCTCCGTGAAATAAATTATAGCTGTTCTCGACCTCCACCCGGAGGTCGGGAATGGTGGAACTGAGCGGTTCATCCCGTGTTTCCTTCCCAAAATTCATAAACCCTAAGTCGATGCCAAACATAACGGGCAATTGCCCAAAGCGATATCCTGCCATTCCACCCATACCGATACCCGGTCTGTTATCAAGCTGATCCTTAAATTCACCCTGGGCAGCTCCGATCTGAAAATCAAGTCCGAACTGTACCTCTTGTGCCTCGATATTCTTTGTTATTATAATACCGATTGCAACAACTACGAGAAAGGTAAACATTGTTTTCATATTTATTTTGTATTCCCTTTGTATTGGTTTTATTAAAATATTCTAATATTGATTTTTAAAATATGATTTGTTACACTATATGTATAACCCCTACATCAAAATAGCTATATATAGGCGGCTATGCGCATATTTCATTTAGAAATTATCACTTTAGAATATATATGAAATTAATCAAAAGAATTGGAATTTTCCTATTACTATTTGCAATAGTTTTTTCCTCATACCATTCGGTCTATGCCGGTGATAATCCCGGTGTCAAACGACTGAGCGTCAGTCTGATCGGGGGTACGAACGTAGCAAAAGCGGGTGGACGTTGGATGACGCTCGGCGGTCAGTTCGATCGAAGTGCCGGCTACAATCCTGTATTCGGTGGAAGTATCGCCTATGCCGTCACACAACCTGTGAGCTTTGAGTTTGCAGTTTACAGGGGATTGTTCGACCGGGATGAGGAACCGGACCCGTTTCGGAACGAGTACTGGCAATTTACCGTGCGTGGAATTGCATATCTGAATAACATATTCCAAACTTACGGCATCGGTTCACGGGTAAACCCATATATTTCGATGGGGTTCGGGCGGATGATAAATGATATCGAAGTGGTCGACGGAGCAGATAGGGATTTTACTGTATCGACTTATATGGCTTCGCTTGGATTTAAATTTCACATAAACTCAACGATTGATGTATTTGCGGGTTACGAATACCAACTCGCTAATACCGATTTTATCGATGCGACACCGGGCCGGTTTACCCGCGATACGTGGGGACAATTTCTTGCCGGCATATCCATAAATATCGGCAGGAGCGGTGCTAAGCATGTAAGCTGGCATCCGAGAGGGAAATATGTCGATGAGCAGTTGGATCGGTATGACAGAGAATTAAGAGATGCAGACGAGAAAATAGCGGAACTTGAACAGCGGGATGCGGAGAGAGACGAAAAATTAGCCGGTGTACTCAGTAAAATCGAAGAACAGAACAGTCGCATTGAAACATTTGAAGAAATGTTTAAAGAACAGGATGCTCGAATTGCGGGACTCGAAAGCATAATATCTATCCGGTTGGATGCCGATATTGTGTTTGCCTTTGATTCACCTCAACTAAACGAACAAGCTATGGCTGTGCTTGATGAGCTTATCGGTAAATTGACAGATGAGCCGCGATACCGGGTTCGGGTGATCGGTCATACAGATTCAACGGGGCCGGCAGAGTATAACCAGCGGCTATCGGAGCGGCGTGCACAGAGCGTGGCAAACTACCTGATAGACCAGGGTATATCGACCGAAAGAATTTCAACAATAGGAATGGGCGAGAATGAACCCATCGCGACAAACGAAACTACTGAAGGAAGACGTTTAAATCGACGGGTGGATGTCGAATTGTGGGTTGCGGAATAGCATAAACAACCTGAACCAAAATTGAAGGCGGGATATCATTACCAATGTCTTAGTTGCATTGGAACGGTACCCGCCTTTTTTATTTTGAGATATGAGCTAACTCTAAAGAGGTAGCTCCACCACTGATTACACGCTTGCTCCGCTTTACGGAGTGCCACCTCAATATATATATTTAAAATGATAGAGCGGCACGTGCCGAAGAATTGAAAATGGTATAATTTAATTTTTGATTTGACAAAAAAATCAGTGAAATCTTGGCTTTAATTAGGTAAATATACTTTTTTTAGAGAAAACTCAGGTTATTCCTCGATATTCAAAGGCCCAACCGAATACTGTTGAAAAATGCGAATCATTTGCTGAATAATTCAACAATACATTAAATTCAATAAATACAGTTGTTTATAGCGCCATTGTTGCAATATTCAACGCTGCGTGTTGAATATATCCCCACTAACTTAGTTTTCCCATCATTTAATTCTGCACAACTTGATCGCCATAATCTATTAATAAACAAGCACTTACAGCCAACACCAATCACCTCTCACCTTTTTGGCAGATACTTTGCAATATATCTAAAGTGAATTTGAGATTAGATAACAAGAATAAAAAAAATAAGCTCAGATCGAAAGTCTGAGAGGAGGTTAGGAAAATGGTAGCAATATTATTCATACTGACAGTGATAGTGTTCCTCACAATAGATTATATTATGAAACGAAAAGCGCAAACTCAGCAAGCCGCTGAAGTTACCCCTGAACCGGTAATAAAGGAAAAGCCGGTATCGATAGTATCCAGCACATATTATCACCCCACTCATTCGTGGGCGAAGGTAACCGATGATGTTGTGACTGTAGGAATAGATGAATTTGCGAAAAAGGTTTTCGGGAAGTCCAATAGGATTGATGTTCCGAAAGTCGGAAGTTATCTGCAACAAGGACAACCGGCATGGAAACTATACCGGGGTAAAAGAAAACTTACGCAAAGCGCTCCTGTGGAAGGTAATGTTGTCGATGTCAATGAGAAACTCTTGAAAGACCCGTCGAAGATTAATGAGGCAACGAATGGTGACGGGTGGATATTGAAGATCAAGCCGTTTTCATTACGGAAGAATTTGAAAAACCTGTTGCACGGTGAGACCGCAAAGAGGTGGCTTGAAAATGCACGGGCGCAATTTGTAACACGCTATGCAACTGAGGTTGGTCCGGTTTGTCAGGACGGTGGAGAATTAATTGAAAATGCTGGCGATTTGTTGACAGACGAAGAGTGGAATGAAGTTTTAGATGAATTTTTTATGGAAGAAAACAATAAATAGAAAATAATAAATAAATCATAAGAGGTGAGAACCATGGTAGCAATATTTGTAGTCGTGACGATAGTAGCATTCTTAGGAATTGACTTTGCATATCAAAGAATACAAGAACGAAAAACCGCAATGGCTATGGAGCCGAATAAACTAAACAAAGTGAATCCAATTTCAGCAATATCTGTCCCTGAGGGTTTGTTTTTCCATCCGGGACACAGCTGGGCGGCAATTACACAGGATGGCTGGGTTAAAGTAGGTATGGACGACTTCTTGAATAAGCTGGTCGGTAAAATAGACGGTGTTGAAGTTAAAAATCTCGGTGGTGAGGTGAAGCAAGGCGATCCGTTGATTGTGTTACGGCAGGGAAACCGGAAAGCTGAAATAGTTGCGCCGGTAGATGGCAAGGTTGAGATGTTTAATGAAAAGGTAGCGGGTGATCCTCAATCCATTAAAGACAATCCGTATAATGAAAGTTGGGTATGTGCCGTTAAGCCGACTAACCTGATCGATAACCTGAAAAAGTTGAATATTGCCGAAACTGCAAAATCCTGGGCACGGGAGGAAGTAGACCGGCTGGCCGGCTTCTTTACGGGGGCAAACTTTGAGAACAAACTCGTAGGACAAACACTGCAAGACGGTGGTGCTCCTGTCGAGGGAGTTCTTACCCATATGAGCGATGACGCCTGGGATAAATTCCAGAACGAGTTTTTGAATAAGGCATAATGGGTCTGCCAGTATTAAATGGGATAAACCGGAGTGCGATACCATAGTCTTAAAATAGCGTATTGGGCTCCGGTTTTTTCTTAAAATTAACAAAAAAGACTATTCTATCTTGTATTTTTATCCAAAAATAGCGCTAAAGCCGGAATTTTAGTGTTTAAAAAATTGGCATAATATTTGGATAATTCTACAGTAGAATATTTCCGAAAATAAAAATCTCAAGGAAATGAATTATGGAACGAAAAGCGGTTTTAATAGATATTAAAAGGTGTATTGGCTGCGACCTGTGCAAATGGGCGTGTAAAGAAGCCAACGACCTTCCCGATACTGATGATCAAGTGCTGAATGCTAATACATACACTGTTGTACAGGAGAGAAACGGTTATTACGTCAGAAAACAGTGTATGCACTGCGAAGATCCGGCGTGTAAATCGGTATGTCCCGTTGGGGCGTTTACAAAGGATGAGAACGGAGCGGTGCTCTACGAAGAATCCCGCTGTATGGGATGCCGGTATTGCATGTTAGGATGTCCGTTCG